>JAQWRQ010000012.1 GCA_029243595.1 Gammaproteobacteria bacterium
TGGTGTTAGGCTTACCTGTTACCAAAATTGACAAATCAGTAGTAGAGTCAGTATCTAGCAACTCTACTGTTGATTTATAGCCTTTATTTTTTACTTCAATCTCATCACAGCCTGAGGTTACATGGTTATTAGTAATAATATGGGTTGGAGTGACGAAAAAGCCAGAGCCTGACGATGTGATTTTAATATCCATGCTTTTGCCGTCTTCATTGTTGGCATTCTTAGCGGCTGTGTAGTACCAATCTGCGGCTTTTTTATAGTTTTTTTGGATATTGCTGTCTTCATCACCGTAGTAATATGTGGTGCCTAAGATTATTTGTGCTTTTTTATAATCTTGTGCGGCTGATTTTTCATACCACTTGATGGCCTCTTTTACGTCTTTTTGTACGACATGTCCAAAATCATAAAATCTACCTATTTCATATTGTGATTCGGCGTCTCCTAAATCTGCGCCTTTTTTGTACCATTTAAAAGCCTTGCTTTTGCTTCTTTTAACCCCTACGCCTGTTGCATAGAAGCCTGCCAGATTGTTATAGGCTTTTTTATTGCCTTGATCGGCAGATTTTTTAAGCCATTCAAAAGCTTTGTCCATATCAATTTCGACGACATTTTTACCAGATGAGTAGAAAATACCCATTTTATTTTGAGCATCGGAAAAGCCTTGTTCTGCTGCTTTATTGGCCCACTTAAATGATTTTTTATAATCAACACTAGCGCGTTCGCCTTTAAAGTAGATGTCTGATAACTCATTTTGCGCCTTGTCGTGCCCTGCTTCTGCAGCCTTGATGTAAAGCTCAAGTGCTTTATCAAAGTCTTTATCTGAGCCTTCACCAGCCTCATACATTTGAGCTAAATCATAAATAGCAGAGACACTGTCATGATCAACTGCTTTTTGATACCACATCATTGCCTCTGCATAACTCTTATCAACACCATCACCTGAATAATAGGCGTGTGCAACTTGATTCATGGAGTCAACATTACCTTGTAATGCTGCTTGCTTATCCCAATAAACTGATTTCTCTAAACTTTGCTCAACACCTTTTCCAAAATAATATCGACTAGAAATAACAGTTTGGCCGTAAATATTGCCACGCTCTGCAGCCGTTAGATAATATTGTGAAGCCTCTTTATAGCGTTTAACTGGTGAATAGTATGAAATTAAAAAACCAATATTGTAAATAGAAGTTACGTGCCCGTTGTCGGCTGCTTTTTGATAATGTTCAATGGCTTTTTCATAATTCAGTGGCAAAATGAAACCGTAAGAATAATCTAGCGCTGTTTCAAAGTCTAAATTGCGCCTATGTTTAGGTATTTTATTAGTCAGGATGTCAATTTTGTATTGCGCATCAGCATCACCATTATCAGCTGCTTTTTGGTAGTACTCGAGTGCTTTAGGTATGTCTATATTAACGCCTTTGCCGTATTCATACAAATGGCCTAGTTCAAACTGAGAATTGCCATCGTTTTTTGCATCGGCTCTTAAGAAGAGTTCTTTGGCTTTTTGATAATCTTGCTCAACACCACTGCCATGTAAATAGGCTTTGCCCAGCATCCATAATGCAGAATTATAATCTTTATGCTTAATGGCAAGTTCGTACATTTCGACCGCTTTTTTATAATCTAGATCTGTGCCTTTACCAAAATAATACATATCACCTAAATAGGTGTAGATTAAGGGTGATGCAAAAGTGTCAAAATCTGTGGTTGCCTTGTAAAAGGCTTCAAAGGTCTTTTTATAGTCATCATCAATGCCAGCAGATTCAGAGTTGTAGGCAAAACCTAGCCATTTATAACGACTCTGTGTAGCCTCTTTTTCAATGGCTTTTTTAAAATGAAAGATGGCTGTTTTATGATCCCCCTTATCAAAAGCATCATAACCCTCTACCATTCCAGCCTGTGCTGAGGTTATGAGTAACGATAGTATTATTGAAAATATGGTCTTCATAGTGCTCCTTAAGATTCAGTAATATTACTTAATAAGCGTGTTGTTTTGGCCCATTATTTGTTGTATTTTGTTAATCTTTTGTTGTGTTTTTAAAAGAAGATAGCAAGGTTAAGAATGCTAGAAGATAAATGGTAATAAAGCTAAAGTTGATCGGTGTGGTTAGCCAGCCTTCGACTGGGTAGTGTTGATCTAATAAAGCGGGTAGCCAAATGCTGGATAAAAGGAGGATGGATGCTGTTAGGATTTTCATAATAGTGTTTATAATTAAAAAATTATTATTATCTAGAATTAAAATAAAGCTTAAATGAAGTTTAGATGTGGAATTAATGAACGATAAACAACAAACACAAATTTGGATTGATGCCGATGCTTGCCCTGTGGTGATTAAAGAGATTTTATTCAAAGCGGCTAATCGCACCGAAACGCAAATAACCTTAGTTGCTAATCATGCATTGCACTTACCGCCCTCTCGTTACTTAAATTTTATACAAGTGAGTGCAGGGTTTGATGTGGCTGATAATGAAATTGTTAAGCGAATGCATACGGGAGATTTAGTCATTACGAGTGACATACCATTAGCTGATGAGGTCATTACTAAAGGTGGATTAGCCCTTAGCCCAAGGGGTGAAATATTTAATGCAAATAACATTAAATCAAAACTGAGTATGCGCGACTTTATGGATGTAATACGCTCAAGCGGAGTGCAAACAGGCGGCCCATCAGCCTTAAGTCAGGCAGATAAACAATCTTTTGCCAATCAATTAGATCAATGGCTAAACAAACAAGTCAACTCGTAAAAACTAACTATCTGCCAAACATATTTTTCATATAGCTACTAGGTGACGTAAAAGAATTTACACCTCGGTTCATATCAAAACGCATACGTTCCATATTTGGCCCCATGGTAGAAACTGATGGTGCCATTAGGTCTACCGAAGCTCTAAGCCCGTCTAAATCTTCTGACATTAGCTGATACATGTCATACATGTGCTGATCCACTTCTATAAATTCTTGTTTCATGACGGAAATATCAGCTGACATGCTAGAAATATCTTTATTCATCGAGCCGATATTCTGATTCATTTGATCTATATTACTGCCCATATTGACCATACTACGATTCATCATGCGTATGTCTTGACTCATTGTCTTCATATCAACTGACATTGAGGCCATATTGTTATGCATTGAACGCATAGACAGCATCATGTCATACATCACAAAAAGCATCACTGCTGCACCCATCCAGGATCCACCAACAATAACAATTACCCCCCAATTTGTTTTCTTTGTATCATTCATAAATGGTAATGTTACTTAATATAAATTACTCATTGTAGCCAATATTTACCCGAAGAATAGATCTTGCCACTTGGGTGATCACGATGACCAAATGGATGCTGTGGTGCCACAATAAACTCTTGCAGCATTTCGTCTTCGGCATATAAAGAAAACCCGTTGTTATCAAGTGCTTGCTTGGCTTGATCACTAGAGAAAAAAGTCATTTTGTCAAAAATGCAGCTGTCATCCATAAAGAAGGTTACTTCGCATCGATTATTAGCACTGGTGATAACTGCCCAGTTGCGCTCACCCATGCCAATTACCTTGCACCAATAGCCTTCAATAGAAATTGGCGAGCTTGGAAAAGGTTGTTTTAATGGTGTGAGATCGTCAGTATTAGCGACTTTCTCTCGCATATCGTAGTCTTTATAATCATTTTCAATGAGATGATTGATTGCCTCTGACGAGGTGTCAAATTGGATGGTTTTATAAACACCAAACACATTGTCTAACAAACTAACACTACATGGGTTGTCAGTATTGTCAGCATGCTCAATAAAAGCCCAGGCGATGTTAATGTTGGGTGACGGGGCTTTTTTGTAAAAATACAGCTTTTGTTTTAAATCTAATTGATCACTCATACTTATATACGTTTGTTAACACAACATAAAGAAACTAATATAAGAAAAATATTATAGTCAGATTCAAATCAATGAGCGTTTATCCTAGTGACAAATAGTAAGTCTTTAGTAGCTGTAGTTAACGCCAAGTCGGCTTCATGTAAACACCTGGTGTGGCTTCTTCTGCCATGATCTTGCCGGGCTCCATCATCGTACGCATACCTTGATCCATGCCGGGCATCATGAATGATGATGACTGAGGTTGGCGGTATTGTTGTTGTGGTTGCTGCATCATGCTGCCAAATGGCATTGAACCCATGCTGCCCATATTACCAAAAGGCTGTGACTGTGGTGCTTGCTGATAGCCTCTACCATAACCGCTGTTACCTCTGTTATATGGGTTGTATCTAGGCTGATATCTTGATTGGTTGTTGCTTTGCCCACCCCACGGCGTAGAGCCACCAAAAGACTGCATAGGCTGAGAGAAACTCTGCCCGCCAAATGGCATCATGCCTGCTGAATTGCCCCAATTAGCCTGTGAGGCTGTACCGATGGCTAGTGTGAGTCCGATGCATAGTTTTATGGCTGTGTTTTTCATGTTGTATTCTCCCAAGAATTAAAAAAGTGTTGAACTGAACTATACCATTGGTTATTTATACTTTATGATTTTTTTTAGGTTTATTTACTCACTAAGGATGCGGTGACCACGTAGCGTAGTGGCCCACCTGCAATTGGCGTGTTAAACGGATAGCAAGTAACAAGCTTGAGTTCTGATTGGTTGCTGCTAATGCTGATGTCTTGTTGATCGGAATCGATGATCTTGATGTCGTTCACTTTATAAGTATAGTCATCGTTGTCGAGCATTGAATCAAGCTTAAACTCATCGCCCATGCTTACATCTTGCAGGAAGTCAAAATGCGTATCACGATGGCCAGAAATCAGCGTGGTACCACTACGCCCAGGATGAGTTGTGCTTGTATTGTGCCCTGGGCCAAAAGCTAGCACATTGCCGGTATCGCCCGAAAGCACAATTAGATCTTGATTATGCTGGGTGGATGATAGGCGCATGACTGGGTGTGAATCCATCCAGTTCCAGGGTTTGACTTGATAACCCGTGTTGTTAGACACGTTCCAAGCGGATTGGATAAGATACTGAGCCAATTCGGCTTTAATAGGCATGTAAGCGCCATAGGCAAACGTACTAATGCCGATGATGCCAAATAAGAATGATTTATTCATGCTGCTGTGCGCTTGCGTGTGAATACAGCGAACAACATTGCAATCAAACCTAATAGCATCCACAGGGTTGAATTAGTGGCTGTTTTGGCGGCTTTAACCTTCTTGGCGATAATCTGGGTGGTTAAGGGTTTATCGCTTGGTTTTGAGGGGGTTACATCCACAGCGATAAGTGAAGTAAATGGAGACACCAGATGATGATCAAGTGCAAGACTGGTGATATCGGCCTGTACTTTGTCACGATCGATGCGACGGTATTGGGATTGGTACTCGCCCATCATTTGCTCGATTTTGCGTTTTGCCCAAAGCACATCAATGCCATTGGTGTTGTTGCTGGCATTAATAGCGATGTCTTTAGTAAAGATGCCATTAGCCGTATTGCCTCTAATAGATAGCTTATTTGGTATGGCGTTAAGCTTGTAAACAGCAGTGATGGTTTCACCCTTGTAAAGATCAGAGATTGATCCAAGCGCTTGCTCGGCATTAACGTCTACCGGGAAGTTGATGTTGATATCGGTCATGGCTGGGGATTCTAGCTTTTGGAAGAGCTCACCCATTTTGACTTCAACTTCATCGATATCACCAATATAGGTGAAAGCGCCTTTGCCGATTTCTGCCATTTTGGTCATTAGGTAATCATTTGGTGCAGAGCCGATACCAATGGTAAAGAAACGGTCATCATCGATGTTTTGCTGTACCGTGCGGAATAACTCTTGCTCGTTACCTACTTGCCCATCAGTTAGGAAGATGACTTGGCGCAGGTATTTGTGTGAGTCTTCATCGCGTGATGATAAGGCAAACTTAATCGCCTCTAGTGGGTTGGTACCGCCATCTGCTGCTAGGTATTTGCTAAAGCGAATACCGTGGCGTTTGTTCATATCAATGGCAGGAATAGCGGTGTCAAACAGTACTTCAAAATCAGAGTCAAAATCAATAATGTTAAATCGATCGGTAGGTTTAAGTCGGTTGATCGCTTGCACTAATGCTTTGGTTGCCTGATCCATTGATGAGCCCATCATCGAGCCTGATGAATCAATAATAAAGATGACTTCTCTTGGGGTGTTGGCTTGTTTAAATACCTCATCAGCCGGTGGCGTGGCCATGAGCATAAGGTAATGATCATCACCCTTTTGCTGGGTAAATAAAGCCAAGGCCGGGGTGAGGGATTTGTGCGCTTGCCAAGTAAGCTCAAAGTCTCGATCGGCTTGAGTATTGGTAAGGCTAATGTGCTTGGTGAGTGGATTGGTTTCTATAATATCAACTTCGTGATAAGCAGAGTTGATATTGTCAACATTAAAGCCTGCTTTAAGATTAATACTAATAGCAACAGGTCGGTCGGCATTTGCATCGGCTGGTGGGGTGATTTTGGATGCATCTTTTACGCGGTGGGTATTGGCAATAGTGCCTGATGCGTTTGCTTGTGTTTTAATCTTTTGCCCTGGAATGTAACGCTCGCCAACCACCATTGGGAATCGGATGGAGAATTTGTCGTTATCAATGTGTACAGCTTGCTGATACTCAATGGTGAGTTTGATGGTTTCTCCTGGGCCGATATTGGCCACTTTGGTGGTAAATATATTGGGGCGTTGCTGCTCAACTAGGGATACTTTTTTGCCGGCTTGCTTGGCTTTATTAAAGATCTTTTTGGCTTGGCTACGTTCTTTGATTTGCCCTTGGATAATGCGCTTGCCAATAATCATGTCCAGGTGATCAACCGCTGAGTCTGCCGGTAGTGGAAACACATACACACCTTCTACCCAATCGTTAGATGGGTTGGTAAAGGTTTGGGTGAGTTTGACTCGGTTAATGGTGCCGGTGATGTTCATTTGTACTTTGGTGTCTAGGGCGATTTGGGTAATAATTGATTTGTCGCCTAAGGTGTAGATGATAGAACCTGATGTCGCCTCGTTAATAGGATTGGTAGTCGGCGTGGAAACTTGGGGTGGTTTTTGTGCAAAAGAGACATTTGCACGAATGAAATTTGAATAAAACAGTGTGGCCAGTATCAGGACGATAGAGGTAATGCCGATGGGCTTGATATATTGCATGGTGACTTCCATTTAGTTGAAAGCCGTTATTATCTAAAATGAAGATGAAGTACTAATGTGGTTTGCGTGTTTTATTAATGAAGCGTAAAAAAAGGCCGCATAAGCGGCCTTTAGGATTGATTGTTGCTAAGGGTTTATTTCCACTCAGTACAAGTGATTACCTCGTCAACATTGCCGAATCTGTCTGACTGGCGCTTAGTGTTGCATTGGCGCTCTTTTGGTAAGGCGGGCACATTGATAATTTTGTCAACATAGACGATTTTTTCAACTTCTTTTATGACTTCAACTTCCTTAATAACCTCAACTTTTTCGATAATAGTTTCTGGCTTTTCACAGATTCTACCTTTTAGCTCTTGTACTTGTGACACTGTCCATTTTTTGGTGTCGTTTGGTAGCTCAAAAATATAATTAATGCCGTCAATTACTTTGTTAAAACCAGTGTCAACTGTGTGGCCTAATGTAGAGCCAAGGTCTTGTAGATTTTTAAAGCCTTCGGTGTTGGCAAAAGTAGTAGAGGTTGTTAATGCCGCTGCAATAGAGATTGCAATAATGTGTTTTTTCATGTGTTTGATTCCTGTTAATTTGAGGTGATATTATAAAGTTCATGATGAACTTTATGGGGTTTTTATTAGGTTTTTCTAATGTGTTTTTTGTTGAATTTTTTTAGCGCTTAAATACCAAGCCTTGGCTTGTTTTAATTGCTGCTCAGTGATATCCATATCCATAATTCTGAATAGTTTTATCGTCTTGTTTTCTTTAGTTTTGATAGGTTTCATATTTTCTCGCAGTGACAATATAACGCAAAGTGTTGTCTTTAGTAAAGCCATCAAATGGCCAAGGGGTGACTAGCTTGAGCTCGTCGGTATTGCTGATTTCAATTTGGGTTTTGTCTAGATCGATAATGCCAACATCAAGCACGCAGTATTGGTACTCTGTGCCCATTTGATCGTTGAGGATGATTTGATCATTCAAATTAATATTTTGCAAAAATATAAAGTGATGATAGGCATGGATAATAACCGTGCCACAATCACCCGGAAGATAACTAGAAGACGACCTACCTGGGCCAAAGAGCAAAGCATCGTCACCATCACCTTCGAGTACTACAAACTCTTGGTTGTGCTGTGGTGCGGTAAGCTTAAAGACGGGAAATACGTTTGAGCTTGACCAGTGTTTTTGTTGCATTTTTTCTCGCATATCGTTTTCCTATAATAAAGTGACCTTAGTCAATAACAACAAGGAATGTTATTGACCTTGGTCGGTACCTCAACTATCAATAAGGAGGAGGGGTGATAGTTGTTGTCGAGGTTCGTTAAATCGTATAAATATTGTTTCTACTTTCGTTAGCCTTACTTACAAAGTAACCCCCTGCCAAACCTGCAAATAGCATCAAAGTAGAAATAATGGTTAAAAAATCGGTGCTGTGCATGGCGGATGATTGGCTTTTTAAAAGTTTTACTTGATCTATCAAATCTGTATTGGTTTGATCAAGGTTGTTCATCTTGTTACGCAACTTACTTAGTTCTAATACTTGTGTGTCATACTCGGCAGATGCTGCCTTTAATGTGTTGACTGATTGACGCTGCTGCCCTAGCTCTTGTTCAAGCTCAACAATGGTTTGCTGGTGGGCTTGATTGTTTTGCTTTAGCTTAGAAATTTGTTTTGCTTGTTGTTTAAGTTTGCCATTAGATGCTTGTATAGGCTTAGTGTCGGTTAGGTATCTGCTAATGATCCAACCTTGAGTACCTTGGTATTCAACCTGGCTCCAGCCATTGGTTTGCTTTTTAATTAAAGTCACCGGTGCGTGAATAGCTAACTTGGTAATAATATTGTCTTTAGTAATCGAAGCATCTGAGCGCATCGGTATTTTGACCTCATTACCAATGTATTGGGTAGAGTTGGCCATAACACCGCTGGAAAATACAACTAAGAGGAGGAGTTTGCGCATAAGATTTTTTATCCAATTTACTAAAAACAATGAGCACAGTTTAGGGGCTAATAATGAACATCAAATGTTTTATAAATGAAGATTTGATGAAGATTAAATGAAGAGGCTTTTATGGCATGTATTTATAAATTACAATACGCACATCTTATAAAAATTACATAACAAGTTATGCCCAATATCCTCATTGTTGAAGACGATAAAACTATTGCTGAAGCTCTTAAATTTGCTATTGAATATGAAGGTTTCAATTGTGAATGGTTTACCACAGGCGCTGAAGGGTTGCATTATTTTGAACACAATCAAGTAGACTTAACTATTCTTGATCTTGGCCTACCAGACATTGCTGGTTTTGATGTGCTTAGAAATATTAGAAAATCGTCTACCACTCCTGTCATTGTTCTTACTGCACGACACGCTTCTGAAGACCAAGTGGTGGCTCTTGAGGGTTTAGAAGCTGATGATTACATTGTTAAAAAAAATGGGTCAGACAGTCCGAGAATTATCATTGCCAAGATTAAAGCCTTGCTTAGAAGGAGCAAACCTTCTGTTAAAAAAACCAACTCAGTATTTAGTTTTAACGAGGCATTACAAAGACTGTCTTTTAAAGACCAGGTGTTATCACTAACCCCTGCTGAATGCAAGATATTAACCCACTTTGTTAAACACCCTAACCAAGTTTTTACTCGCAGAATATTGCTGAGTGTTATCCACGACAGGGAAACTGGATCTGATGAAACTACCATCAATGCCCATATTAAATCTATTCGAAAAACATTGAAAAAAATTGACCAAGATAAGCAATACATTACAACTCACAGAGGTATTGGTTACAGCCTAATATTATGAATTTATTAAGACCAACCTTAGGTGTTAAGGTGTTTGTTTCTTACTTGATTATCAGCAGTGGTATTGCTTGGTATTTAGTAGATTCAGCGCCGGGTAAGCTTAGTAAGGGCATTGACAAAGCTGCTGAAGAAGTGATGATTGACACGGCTAATTTGTTAGCGCAATCACTAACTTTTGATATTGAAAATGATCAAATTAATATTGATAAATTTGATCGAATTACCTCTAGTTATTTGAACCGAAAGTTTGATGCAAAAATTTATGATTTTGCTAAAAATCAAGCCTCATTACAAATCTACATCACCGATCTAAAAGGTCAGGTTATTTATGATTCTACTGGGCGCTATGTAGGGGAAGACTTCTCCAGAGATAATGACGTGTATTTAACCCTTAAAGGTAAGTATGGCTCTAGATCGAGTGCTTATGATCGGGATAATAAAAACCCAAATTCTGATGAAAAAGCCTTTTATGTAGCAGCACCAATCTATCACAAAGGTGCTAGATTTGGATCGCTAACCGTGGTTAAGCAGGCTTCTAAACTTCGGGCGTTTTCTGTCACTCAAGAAGAGCAAATCAAATACTATGCGATGGTTATCTTTTTAATTTCGTTATTGTTTGGTTTGGGTATTAGCCTGATGGTATCACGTTCTACTAAAAAATTAATCAAGTACACCACCAGCCTATCTAAAGGCGAGAATGTTGCCTCACCTAATATTCGACAAGTTGAATTTGCAGATCTGTCAAAAGCCATTGAAAAACTTCGAGCTGAGCTGGAAGATAAAGAATATATTGAGGAGTTTATCTCGATCATGGCGCACGAGATTAGATCCCCTATTACGGGTATTCGCTTGACAGCAGAAACCTTGTTACTACCGATGGATGATGAGCAAAGAACGCATTTTATTAAAAATATTTTAGATGCAAATAGTCGAATGGATTTGCTAGTAAGTCGAATCTTAGATTTGTCAAAACTAGAGCGTAGAGACACACTTAATAATATTGAAAAAACGAGTATAAAACGCTTAATCAAAAATGTATTAAATTCACCAACACGTAAAGGTTTAATTAAGTCAAAAAGTATTGAAGTTAAGTTTGATATTGAAGCCGATGCCGAAATAGAAGTAGAAGCAATCTTGGCCGAGCAAGCTATTAGCAATATTATTGACAATGCTATTTCATTTACCCCGAATGGGAGCACTATTCAAATCAAAGTTAGAGAGTCTAATCGCAATGTTCAAATCAAGGTGTTAGACGAAGGAGAAGGTATTCCTGAATACGCCAGAGGAAGGATATTTACGCGATTTTATAGTGTAGCTCGCCCAGATACTGGAAAACGTGGAAATGGCTTAGGACTGCGCTTTGTGAAGAAAATAATGAACCTTCATGGTGGCTCTGTTACTTTAAAAAATCGCTTCATGAAAAAAGAAGGTGCCGAAGCAGTATTAAAATTCCCAATCAAATTGTAGGGTTGACTGGAAAAAGCTAACCAACAAGAGTAGAGTGTGAACATAACTCGACATAAAATATGACCCAAAATGATCAAACAAATTATCCTTATGATTAGCCTTCTGGGCTTGTTTTCTCAATCACAAGCTGCAATTCAGCTAGGACAAAGCGCACCTGATTTTACTTTAGTGGATCAGCACAACAAGCAACACACTTTAAGTGATTACCAAGGGCAATGGGTGGTGGTGTATTTTTATCCTAAAGACGATACGCCAGGCTGTACCACTGAGGCGTGTAGTTTTCGGGATGCGATTAATCACATTATCGCCAAACGAGCAGTTGTGTTTGGCATTAGCTTAGACGATGTAGAATCTCATCAAAAATTTTCTAAGAAAAACAATCTGCCTTTTTCGATCCTATCTGATGCTGATGGCAAGGTTGCCAAACAGTATGATTCACTAGGAGATTATTGGGTTATTAAGTTTGCCAAAAGGAATAGTTTTATCGTGAATCCGGCCGGTGATATTGCCAAGATTTACAAAGGTGTAGACCCACAAACCCACGTATCAAGTCTACTTAAAGACTTGTCAAACTTACAGAAAACTCAAAAATAAACGCTCAATTAAGCTCTTTTAATGCCGTGGTTGTACATTCTACTCGCACTTTTTAAGTGACGACTACTTAGCTTTGACCAAGGCTGGATTTCTGGTTGATAACCTTTGTGCCAGGGCTGTACGGCTTGTGTGTTAATTTTTGCCTGCGTATGTACTGATTGCACATAATCTTTAGCCAATGATTGTGCAGCCATTGAGGTGCCAGCCGTTGACATGGTGGCTGCGAGCGCCATAGTGATATTTTTAAACTTCATACTGCCTCCTATTTTTTTAGTTGGTTCAATTCAACTATAC
>JAQWRQ010000044.1 GCA_029243595.1 Gammaproteobacteria bacterium
CAGTAGGGCTAAAATATGACCTACCAGTAGATTGCCCGGTAGACGGGCGTGGTGTATTTTTTGAAGATACTAAGCTTTTGGGTGGGCAGTTTATTTTTAAAGCCAATGCCAGTGTGATTGAAATTCTTGAAAATAGCAAAACTTTAGTAAAACATGAGCCATTATAGCACTCTTACCCGCACTGCTGGCGTCATAAAACACCGGTAATTTTTAGAGCAACACCACAATGGTTTGTTTCAATGCAACAAAACGGTTTGCGCGATAATGTTAATGCTGAAATTCCAAAAGTAGAGTGGATTCCGGATTGGGGTCAAAAACGTATTGAGCTGATGGTGGGTAATCGCCCTGATTGGTGTATTTCTCGTCAGCGTTTCTGGGGCGTGCCAATTACACTGTTTGTGCACAAACAAACAGGCGAGTTACACCCAAATACTAAAGAGCTATTTACTACTGTTTCAGACAAAATTGAAAAAGGTGGTATTGAGGCTTGGTTTGAATCAGACATTACAGATTTCTTAGGCGATGATGCTAATGATTACGATAAAACCACCGATACACTTGATGTATGGTTTGATTCGGGTGTGAGTCATTACGCGGTGCTTAAGGCCAGAGCAGGTTTGTCTGATGTGGCTGATTTGTACTTAGAGGGCTCTGATCAGCATCGTGGTTGGTTCCAGTCTTCACTGATTTCTTCTTGTGCTATTAATGGCAAGGCGCCTTACAGACAAGTATTAACCCACGGCTTTACCGTTGATAAAGACGGTAAGAAAATGAGTAAATCGGTGGGCAACGTGATGTCACCACAAAAAGTGGTGAATAACCTTGGTGCAGATATCTTACGACTTTGGATTGCCAGTACTGATTACACGGGCGAGATGACGGTTTCAGATGAAATTTTAAAACGTTCAGCTGATTCGTATCGTCGTATTCGTAACACTGTGCGTTTTATGTTGGCAAATATGCAAGGTTTTGAGGTTTCTCAGCATTTGGTTAATCATGAAGATATGCTTGATTTGGATAAATGGATTGTGTCAAAAACGGCTGATTTGCAAACTCATATTTTGCAAGGTTATGATGAATACAATTTCCATCATGTCATGCAGTTGATTTTGAATTTTTGTACCAATGATCTGGGTGGCTTTTATTTAGATATTATTAAAGATCGTCAATACACCACGGGTGAGAATTCACTCGCAAGACGCAGCGCTCAAAGCGCTCTACATCACTTAACTCAAGCAATGGTGCGTTGGTTGTCACCCGTGTTACCATTTACTGCAGAGGAAATTTGGCAGACGATTGAAACCGATACTGAACAAAGTATTTTCTTGCAAGAATGGTACCAAGGTTTAAGTTCGGGTTATAAAAATGATTCGATTGAAACTGCGCGCCTAATTAACCCAGCGATTCGTAAACAAATGGAAGGCATGCGTGCTGACAAGATTATTGGCTCTTCGCTTGATGCTGAAGTTGATGTTTATTGTGAAGATGAGATTTACCAATCACTTGCTAAGTTGGGCGATGAACTGCGTTTTGTTTTTATTACCTCTTATGCTAGAATTCATCCCATTAGTGAGCAAGTATCTGATTGTGTTGAAGCGGGAGCAGGTGTAATGATTAAGGTGTCAAAATCTGAA
>JAQWRQ010000026.1 GCA_029243595.1 Gammaproteobacteria bacterium
AATGCATAATATTGTTTCAGCGGGGGAAAACGCGCTACTGATTTATTTTGGCGACAAGATTGATGCTACGTTGCCTGAAAAAATCGGAAATTTTGCAAATCAGCTAAAAAACACCCTAAGTGACGTTATTGTTGACTTAATTCCGTCTTACACTTCACTACACGTGAGTTACGATCTTAATAAAATCGCAGAGCAAGATTTACGCACACAAATTGAACAATGTTTAACCCAGCAAGAAAGCCAATCAAGCATATTAGAGTCAAATACCACGCACATTCCTGTTTATTATGGATTGGAAGTTGGCTTAGATCTTGAGCGACTACTGGCAGAAAAAAATCTAGATTTAGATGTTTTTATTGAGATTCATACTGAGCAAGAATATTTGATTTATGCAATTGGCTTTAGCCCTGCGTTTGCTTTTCTAGGTGAAGTAGATGAGCGTATACAATTGCCGCGCCTACCCACACCAAGAATTAAGATTCCTGCCGGTAGTGTTGGTATTGCTGAGAGTCAAACTGCTATCTACCCTGCTGACTCATCTGGTGGTTGGAATATTGTTGGGCGAACCTTGTTAGACTTGTCACTCAACAACCCTGAGAATGTTGATAAATTTCGTGTTGGTGACAAGGTGAAATTTTATTCAATCACGCGTGATGAGTACCTTAAAAATGGTGGATTATTATGAGCTTTAAGGTAATTAAATCTAGCTTTTTATCCACCGTTCAAGATTACGGGCGTCTTAATCATGGTGAGCATGGCATGAGTCAGTCAGGGGTAATGGATGAACACGCCTATGCGTGGGCCAATCATTTACTTAATAATCATTTTAATGATGCGGTGGTTGAGGTTACTTTTGGTGGTTTGCAACTTGAAGCACAAGCAGATACATTTGTTGCGGTGACAG
This sequence comes from Gammaproteobacteria bacterium, assembly GCA_029243595.1. Taxonomy (GTDB): domain Bacteria; phylum Pseudomonadota; class Gammaproteobacteria; order PS1; family Pseudothioglobaceae; genus Thioglobus_C. The sequence continues at coordinate 905 of JAQWRQ010000026.1, forward strand.
GTGCGGATCTTGATTTTAAGATTAACGATGAGCCTGTACAAATGTGGCACGGGTTACAGATCCACAAGGGTGATGTGCTTAGCTGGGGCATGCCTAAAAGTGGTGTACGTGCATACTTAGCAGTTAAAGGTGGGTTTGATACACCGGTATTGTTTGATTCAAGATCTGTTAATTTACGTGAGCACATTGGCGCTAAACTGGCTGAAGGTGATGAGCTGTCGTATAAGGGTTTTAATGAGACGACTTATAGGTTTATCCCGCCTAAATATATACCCAATTACAATCAAGATATTACTTTAAGATTACTACCAGCTTATCAATTTAATGAGTTTAGTGTTAACCAGAGGGATTTGTTTTTTAATCAGAATTACACCGTTACCAATGCCAATGATCGAACCGGTTGTCGCTTGAGTGGCGCACCGATTTCGATTAAGAAAGAGCGAATGATATCAGAGGGTATTAGCTATGGCTGCGTAGAGATTGCCACTGATGGTTTGCCAATTATCTTACTGAAAGATGCGCCTAGTATTGGCGGCTATCCTAAGATTGGCACGGTGTTTTCATTGGATTTAGCCAAGCTTGCACAGCGACAGCCGAATATCAAACTACGGTTTGAATTAATAGATATTCATGAAGCACAAAAACAGCGAAAGAAGTTTAACGAATTCTTTAAAATCAGTTTTTAATACAGTGTCATCGAGCTATCTACTTGCTTACCCCAAGCGTCAATACCACCACGTAAGTTAATAATATTTTCAAACCCAATTGAGTCGAAGTAGCGCGCTACTTGCATTGAGCGAATACCATGATGGCAGATAATCACCGTTTCTTTAGATTTGTCTAGCGTGTCGATATTAGCCATGATTTGACCCATGGGTAACAAAGTAGCATCTTCAAAATGGCATTTGTCCCATTCCCACTGCTCGCGTACATCTAGCAACAACGGTTGGTTGTCCTCTAAGTATTCGTCAAGTTCAATGGCAGAAAAATCTCTCATGATTTAATTTAGTTGGATACGAGACCCCCATGGTACACGCTCTTTACCTTTAATAAGCCACAAAACCGGATAATCTGGCTCAAACTCAGGAAACTTACCTTTGGCATCAGTGAAATAAATAAGCACGTCTGATGGTGTATCTTGTTTAGCGATGTAATCAAATACTGGAATAAAGTTGGTACCTTTACCGCCACCGAGTGATGCTGGAAATTGCAACTCATTCCAAGCCTCAAAACGCCAAGGCGAGTGCTCGGAGAGGCTGTCATCACAAGCAAGCAAGGTAATGCCAGCGCGTAAATTAGCTTTAATGGCATCAACCTCAGAAACAAACTCATCGATCTCTTCTTGTGAGATAGATCCGGAAGTATCGATCGCCACAGTAATATCAAGTTGATGAGATCTGAGCGATGGCATAATTGCCTCCCCTGGTCGGCGTGATGGGCGTGCATAGGAAAAGTCATCGCGAGCAAAGGTTGACATGTACTGCGCTAAAAGTGATTGCCATGAGACTTGAGGCTGTAAGAAAAAATCAATCAACTTGGCAAATTCACCGTCAAGTTTGCCAGCTTGTTGTGCTAACTGTGCGGAGGATGCCAAGTTCTTTTGCCATTGAGTGGCGAGCTTATCAACTTCATCCGGCTGTAAAGCTGGGGGTTGTTGTGCAAGCTGAGACATACCACCTTTGTTGCCATCGTTTGATTTAGACTCCGGGGTCGATTGTTGCTCTTGCTCTTTTTGTAAGTCGTCTTCACGCATGCCACCATCTGAAGATTTAGAATCATCGTTGGCTTGGTCATCATACAGGTGCTGATCCATCGGCTCCTGATCAAGATTATCATCGATCATTGGGTAGATCTCTTCGGCGATCATGCCTTCGTATTGACGGAAAATTGGCACATCAATCGGTGGGTGAAAACCTTCCTTAACTAAGAGTGGATTAATGGCAAAATCACAAGCCAAATCCCACTTATGCTTGGTGCGATTACCTCGGCGTGCAAAGTGAGTGAGTGCACAGTGTAGCGCTTCATGAATGAGGATGAATTTGATTTGGTGATTGTTTAAAGAATCAATAAATTCGGGATTGTAATAGAAACTTTTAGCATCTGTAGCGCTGGTTTTACACCAGGAGTCAGCAGCGATTAAGGGTAGACGCAGGACCAAATTACCTAAAAAAGGCTTGTCTAGCATTAGCTGTGTTCTGGCTTTGGTTAGGCGATCTTTAACCGCTTCTAATTCAGCAGTGGTTAGTGCTTCGTCTTGTTGTGGCTGGACAATGTCTTCGCCAACCACTCTAACCTTCTGCTCAGGCTTGATTGATCCATCTTGCCATGTTGGATATTTATCCAAAACCGATCCTAGTCAAACATCGTATCAGCGATTTTGCTGGCCCAATCGGCAAACTCAGGAATGGCAAAAATCTCCTCACCAATTGCACGTTGCATGTCAGATACCAACATAACGCCTAATTCTTTTTGTGGGAAGTCTCGGGCAAAGTTAAGGATATTACCCCAAACCTGCTTTGCATTGTCTTTGTCTTTAACGCTAATCGCCCTACCCACTAGTGCTGAACAAATGGCGTATTGAAGGTCAATGGCATCGGGAATAGAAACCGACTCACCGTTCACAATCGCATCTAAATCTGGCAAGTCTTCGAGGTGCTCGATAAAGGTTGCGACTTCAACACCGGCCACTTCACCGACACAAGCGCTTGCTGCTTGTCTAAATAGGTTGAGATTGTCATCAAATTTTTGTAAGGCACGATGCGTAAACTCCCAAGTTCTTGGTGATGGGAAAGCCACTGGATTGTGCGCCGGGTCAAACTCAAATAAATGCTCTGGACGATAGCGTAAGAAACCAATAATGCGTTCATCAATGTTGTTTTTATAAGCCCAAGCTACCCAGTCATCAAGATTAACATCAAGCTCGTAATGAGAAAAACGATTGGCAAGCGGGGCTGGCATAGAGTAAGTGACACCACGGTCACCTTGGCGGTTACCCGCAGCAAAAATCACCCAACCTTCTGGCACGATATAATCACCCAAACGACGATCTAGAATTAACTGGTAAGCCGCTGCGGAAACTGTTGGTGGTGCTGAAGTAATCTCATCTAAAAATAAGATACCCTGCTCACCATGGCGCGCCGCATCAGGCAAGAGTGATGGGATTGACCAATCAACCAAATCACCGTTCTTAAAGGGGATGCCGCGCAGGTCACTAGGCTCCATTTGCGACAGACGAATATCAATCATTGGTACGTTATGCTCAATCGCCACTTGCGAGATGATTTGTGACTTACCAATACCTGGTGCACCCCATAACATGACTGGCGTATGATGACCATCGATAACGGATTCGAATTCTTGAGTGAGGATTTTGCTGACTTGTTCTGGACGCATAAAAACTTGAAAAATATAAAAGTGATACCATTCTACCGTAATAGACGATAAAATTACCCAATATGACTAAGCCTACTATCGAACCAAGCTCTGAAGAGTTGTTTAACTTCCCTTGCGACTACCCAATTAAAATCATGGGTGAGGATTGTGCCAATCTAAATGTAACCATGTGCCGTATTATTGAGCGTCATGCTGGAAAAATACATCCGAACCAAATCACCAGTAAGAAAAGCTCAAAAGGAAAATATATTGCTTACACGGTTAGAATTGTAGCCACTAGCCGTGCACAGCTTGATTCAATCAATCAAGAATTGCAAGATGACCCTTTGGTTGCTTATATCTTGTAACTGAGAATGAAAATCGTCAATCTTGGTCTGCAAGATTATATTCAAACTTGGGATGCAATGAAAGCATTCACCCAGGCGCGTGATATTGAAACTGAAGATGAGCTATGGGTCGTAGAACACCTAAGTGTATTCACGCAAGGCATCTCTGGCAAAGATGAACATGTACTAACCAATAGCGAAATTCCTATTGTTCGTACTGATCGTGGCGGACAAATTACTTATCATGGCCCCGGGCAGTTGATTATTTACTGTTTGATTGATCTTAAGCGCTTAGGAATTGGGGTGAAGAAAATGGTGTCGATTATTGAGCAATCGATTATCGATTTACTTGCCAAGCATCAAATTAAATCACATCTCCAAGAGGGTGCACCTGGTGTGTATGTGGATGGCGCCAAAATTGCTGCTCTCGGCTTAAAAGTGAAAAATGGCAGAACTTACCACGGACTAAGCTTAAACGTGAATATGGACTTGTCTGCCTTTACGCAAATAAACCCTTGTGGATATCAAGGATTGAAAGTAACACAGTTGTGTGATTTAACGGATAATATCAACCTAGATACTATTGCCAATGAACTCACACAAATCTTAAGCAACCATGTTACAAGACATTGAAATTAAAGCCCTCAAGGGTGAATCAAAGACAGCGCGCTTAAAGATTAAGCCAGACGCTACGCGTACGCCACTCAGAAAACCGAGCTGGATTCGTATCAAGCACCCTGCTGGCTCTAAAGTTGATAAGCTTAAAAAAACCTTACGTGATCAAAAACTGTTTACCGTTTGTGAAGAAGCGCAGTGCCCTAATTTAGGCGAATGCTTTAATCACGGCACCGCAACCTTTATGATTATGGGGCAAATCTGTACGCGTCGTTGCCCATTTTGTGATGTCGCACATGGCAAACCCAAACCACTTGATACAGATGAGCCACAACACTTGGCTGAAACCATTGAAAAAATGGCGCTTAAATACGTGGTGATTACTTCAGTGGATCGAGACGATCTACGCGATGGTGGTGCTAATCACTTTAAACAATGTATTGATCAAATTAGACAAACCACCCCACAGGTTAAAATTGAAATACTCACGCCTGATTTTAGAGGGCGTGTGGAAAAAGCCTTAGAGGTACTTAAAACTTGCCCACCTGATGTGTTTAATCATAATCTTGAAACAGTGCCAAGCTTGTATCCTCAAGTACGCCCAGGTGCGAGCTATGAGTATTCATTAAAACTATTACAGTCATTCAAACAACAACACCCAGATGTAACAACCAAGTCAGGCCTGATGCTAGGTGTGGGTGAGAGTGAAATACAAGTGTTAGACGTATTGGCTGATCTTCGAGCGCATGATGTGGACATGCTTACACTGGGGCAGTATTTACAGCCAAGTAAGCATCATTTGGCAGTTGAAGAATATATCACCCCCGAGCAGTTTGATCGCTACAAAGAACTTGCAACTGAAATGGGCTTTTCCCAAGTGGCCAGCGGTCCAATGGTGCGCTCATCGTATCACGCTGATTTACAAGCGGCGGGAGAATCCATTAGTTGACACTCTAAAACTTTAAACAGACAAAAAAAATGGCTTCAAATTGAAGCCATTTTTACTTGTTTTATTGTTAGATGCTAAACATCATTCTTATCTTCTTTTTTAAGCAGACCGTTTGTGTCTATCTTCTCATCAGAAGTTTCTTTTTCAGTATCGTCATCCGTCTTCTTCTTTTTACTTAATGCAGCTTTAATCCACTCTTTCGGATCTTTGCTTGATTTCTCAGATTTAGGTTTTTTAGGTTTTTCTGGTTTTTCCACATTGTATTTTGCATCAGCATCTGCATCACCTGGCAATAAGCCCATGCTAACTGCAATATTGCGACAAGAAGACTCGCCTGCTGATAGCGTACCTAGAGGGATTACAATCAGTGTTAATACAGTTGAGATCAACACACCGAATAACAATGAAATTGCCATACCTTGGAAAATAGGGTCCGTTAAGATCACACTTGCACCGCCTACCAATGCAAATGCAGTAATTAAAATTGGTCGCGTACGTGATGCGCAAGAGTTAATGACAGCATCAAAGAACGGCATACCTTTGGCATATTCTTGCACGGTAAAGTCCACCAAAAGAATAGAGTTTCGTACAATAATACCGGCCAATGCAATCCAACCAATCATTGAGGTGGCTGTAAATTCAGCACCTAACAACCAATGTCCTGGCACAACACCTAAGAGTGTTAATGGAATTGGTGCCATTATTACCGCAGGGATAATAAAGTTACCAAATTGCCACACTACTAGCATGTAAATAACCACCAGCGCCACACCAAATGCGGTACCCATGTCGCGGAAAGTTTCGTATGTCACTGTCCACTCACCAGCCCATTCAAACCCTGGTACAGTCTGATCTTCAGGAGGACCTAAATATTCACCTTGTAATTCTTTACCGTCCACTGTTTGGTATCTAAGTAGTAAATCATCCACACCAAACATAGCGTAAATTGGCGCGCTTAAGCGGCCAATCGGCTCACCCAAAACGTACTCAACATCAGCCAGGTCTTTGTGGAAGATTAGATCATCTTGCTTTTTGTAAATAAACGAACCCAACTCAGAAATTGGAATCATGCCGCCATGTTGCGAAGGCACTGGAAGTTGTGTCAAGTATGACAATTGTGAACGTTTAGACAGTGGCACCTTTAAGCAAACACGTGAAGGTTCTAACGCATTTTTAAGACGAATGGTTGTTACATTAAAGCTACTCATAGCCATTGCCAACGTCTCTTTAACGGTTTGCACACTCACACCAAAACGAGAAGCTTTTTCAGTATCTACTTGGAAATTGATCACTGGATACTCATCACGCATCAAGTTGTCGATATCAGTCATTGTGCCTGACTCTTTAAACATTTCAGTTAAATCGTTGGCTAATTTACGACGAGTTTCCTTGTCTGGGCCATACACTTCTGCAACCACAGGTCGCAACACAGGTGGGCCTGGCGGCATTTCTACTACTGCGTAGTTAGCACCCGCATCAGCAGCGATTTGCTTAATTAACTGCCTAGCTTCCAATGCAATTTCATGGCTAGAGCGATCACGATCAGATTTTTCAGCTAACTGAATTTGCAACTCACCCTCTGATGAATTTTGTCTGAGGTAGTAGTGTCGAACCAACCCGTTAAAATCAAATGGTTTGGCGGTACCTGCGTAAGATTGAATCGCAACTACTTCTGGCATATTACGTAATACTTGTGCCATTTTATGCAACGTTGAAGCGGTATCTGCCAATGCGGCCCCATCTGCCATATCTAAGACAACACCAAATTCTGACTTATTATCCAATGGCAGCATTTTTACTGGCACTGTGGTTGTATAGAACATTGACATTGACATAAAGAAGGCAACAAACAAGGCAATTAAAAAGCCCCAACCGTAAGCCTTGGTATGAAATAATTTTGAAATTGTAGAATGGAAGAACGCATACAATACTTTGCTTTCTTTTTCTTCTTTTTCATGCATTTTGTGCAACACACCGAGTGGTGGCACAATCTTCATAATAAAGTACGGTGTAAAGACAAAGGCTGCAAATAGCGATATCATCATAGCCACTGAACCTAAGACTGGAATTGGCGCCATGTAAGGCCCCATCATGCCGCTAACAGCTGCCATTGGTACCAATGCTGCGACCACGGTAAAGGTTGCTAGAATGGTTGGGTTACCTACTTCTCTTACTGCGTCAATCGCTGTTCCAATGGTAATTTTATTATCTATTAGCCAGCGCCTGTATATATTCTCAGTCACAACAATGGCATCATCTACCAAAATACCAATCGAGAAAATCAGTGCGAATAAACTCACTCGGTCGATGGTCATACCAAAAATCCATGCTGCAAAGATAGTCATTAATAATACAACTGGAATAACCAGTGTTACTACAACCGCAGGGCGCCATCCTAGTGCAAACCATACTAATAAGGTTACTGCGCCTGTGGCAATAAAGAGTTTTTTAAGCAGTGCATTTACTTTGTCTTTAGCAGATTTACCGTAGTTTCTGGTAACACTAACCTCAACATTGTCCGGAATCAGTCGACCTTTAAGCTCCTCTACTCTGGCTAAAATATTTTCTGCAACTGCAACACCATTGGAGCCAAATTTCTTTGCAATGGCAATGGTGACTGCTTGTTCACCGGTGGCCTTTATGTTGGTCTTATTGGCTTTACCTGTATAGTAATTAACCATGTGGTCTGTTTCTTCAGGTGCGTAGTAGACATCAGCCACATCACGCACATAAATAGGCATACCGTCTTTAACAGTAATCACTAGGTTTTCAATGTCTTCAACCTTTTTAAAGAAGTCACCTGAATAAACTTCCATCTTATAGCCGTTGAGCTCAATATCACCCGTGTGATCACTGACATTGGCCGAACCAACAGTATCTGCTATTTGTTGAATTGAAACCCCGTAACCAGCCAAACGGCCAGGATAAGCATCAATATGAAAAATCTCTTTACGACCACCAACCACAAAACCATTATTAGTGTCTTTAACTTTTTCGAGTTGTTGTAGTAGCTCTAAACCTAACGAACGTAGTTGTCCATCATCAAGTGATTTAGACCAGAGTGTTAAGTTAATAATAGGAACATCATCAATCTCTTTAGGCTTGATGAGTGGTTTTCTGGCGCCTGGCGGCATAAAATCAAGGTTGGCAAGCATCTTGTCTCGAACCTTGATGATGGAGGCGTTCATCTCTTGACCTACATCAAACTCAACTGTGATAATACCTTGACCTCTGTCAGAAACAGAGTAAACATGCTTCACACCTAAGATGTGTGACATTAATCGTTCTAGTGGTTTGATGATAATGTTAGACACTTCATCAGAAGAAGCACCTGGATATTCAACAAATAAATCAATCATTGGCACGGAGATTTGCGGGTCTTCTTGCCTTGGGGTAGATATCAAACCAATAATACCTGCGCCCAACATGGCGAAGAATATAATGATTGAAAGTGGCGAGGTAATAAAGGCTTTGGTAAGCTTACCTGCTATTCCTAAATCATCTGCTTCCATTTGCTTGTTGTCTGACATAATTTTATTAGATGTCCATTCCTGAAACCATTAAGATATTTGGATTAGTTACAATCTTTTCACCAATCTTTAAGCCTGATAAAACGCTTTTCTTACTCTTACCTACTTGCTCACCTAAACGAACAAATCTCAGTTCGGTTTGGTTAGTTTTTGGGTTGATAACAAAAACACTAGGCAGACTTGAGCGCCACATGATAGCTAACTCAGGAATGATTGGTGTCAATATGCCTGAATCGGTTTCAAAAATCTCTACCTCTGCATAGGCGCCTGCTAATACTGGAGCACCTGCTGGCAAATCAAATTTCACTTTAACGCTGTGTTTGTTGTTATCAGCAATTGGGTAAATTTGAGATAAAGTTGCATCAACCACAATGTTGGCAATGTCTAGCTTAATACGGTATTTTTTATCCAGCTTTAAGCTGGCAACCAAACGAGAAGGCACATTGACTTCCACTTGAAGATCTTTAATATTGGCAAACTTCATTAATACTTGCCCTGGCTGTACGACATCGCCTTGATTAATATTCTTTACTACGATCACACCGTCAAATGGTGCAACTACATTAGCATCTTTTAAGCGCTCTTCCACCTGCTTAAGGTTAAGCTCTGCTTGCCTTAGTTTGTTTTTGGCTTGTTGGTAACCTGTGTAACGAGAGGTTCTGTTGGCAAACTTATCAAACTCTGGATTGCCTTGACCGCTCATCTTTAGCATTGGATCTGTGAACATTGAGAACATGCCTGGGATGCCGCCAAACATGCCGTTAGAATTAGGTGACACAATGGATTGTGAATATTGAACACCAGCATTTCTAAGTGCTTCGTTGGCTGATGAGATATCTGCGTAGGCGGAATCTCTTTGTGCTTGGATAGATTCTTGCTCGAGTGTTACCAAGGTTGACCCTTGTTTAAACATGTCGCCTTCTTTACCGTTTACACTTAATACGTCGCCTGAAACTTGTGCAGACAAACTCACCTGTGCAGATGAAACAACTACACCGCCTAAAAGCGCTCTTTTATCAAGAGACATTCCGCTGACAGATTGAAGATTGTAAACCGACTCAAAGCTGTCAGAATTTTGATTATAAATTTGAGACTGAGAAGGGAGGGAAAACGCCAATAAAACTGAAGCAACTAAAGGGGTAATCGATGAGCTCATAGTTAACCTTTTATTAAGTGAGAAAATAAACTTTAAACCGAATTTTATATGATTAAAATATGCTGTGTATATTATATTTAAATAAATAATTTAAATAATGCTTAATTGTATTATAAGTTGTTGTTTTTAAATAAATTTTATATATTTTTTATCTTGATAAATATATATAAAATCTTGATTATATTCTAACCTTTTAATATAGATAATTTTATACTTTTATGTCAATCGCTTTTACCCCTGGAGAACCTGCCGGCATCGGCCCTGATTTAGCTGTTATTTATGCGCAGAAAAAAATTCGTAAAAATCTATTAGTTTTTACCGATCCAGATCTATTGTTAGCGCGTGCAAAAAATCTTAATTTATCTATTAAAATCAAAGAGAAAAATAGCACGTCAACCCCAGGTGAGATTTGTGTTTTTCCAGTTAAAGCAAACACCCAGGCCGAAGTCGGTGTGCTGAATGATGACAATGCACAGTTTGTTTTAAACACGCTTGATATTGCCACACAGCATTGCCTTGACAAGCACTGTGATGCTTTAGTTACTGGCCCTGTTCATAAAGGTATTATCAATCAATCTGGTATTGATTTTACTGGGCATACGGAATATTTGGCTAATTTGACCAACACCCCTAAAACAGTAATGGTGTTAGCTACTGAAGGTTTGCGAGTAGCCTTGGCAACTACACATATTCCTTTATCTAGTGTGGCTCAGCATATTCAGGCTGATTCGCTTGAGCAAACCATTAGAATTATCCACAATTCTTTGCAAGGCTACGGCATAGCAGATCCCCATATTGTTGTTTGTGGCTTAAACCCTCATGCTGGCGAAGATGGTTATCTTGGTAGTGAAGAGATTGAAATTATCAACCCCTTAATCAAGCAGCTTAATCACCAAGGGTTCAACTTAAGCGGTAGTGTACCTGCAGATACGGCTTTCACTCCCGATGCACTCAAAGGTGTTGATTGTGTATTGGCCATGTATCATGACCAAGGGTTGCCTGTGCTTAAAACACTGGGTTTTAAAAAGGCTGTTAACATTACCTTGGGTCTGCCCTTTATTCGTACTTCGGTTGACCATGGTACGGCGCTTGATTTAGCGGGTACAGGTAATATTAGCCTGGGTAGCTTGCATACCGCACTAGATTACGCGCAAAATTTTATTGACAATCAATATGCATAAATCTTACACTGCAACTGCTGGAGGCCACAAAGCGCGCAAACGTTTTGGGCAAAATTTTCTAATCGACACTAAGATTGTTGACCGTATTGTTGCCACCATTGCGCCAAAGGCAGAAGACAACCTACTTGAGATTGGCCCTGGACAAGGCGCAATGACGCTACCCTTGTTGGAAAAATTAAACCAGCTACATGTAATTGAAATTGATCGAGACCTAATTGGCTTGTTAGAATCTTTTGGTAAGGATAATCTAATCATTCATCAAGGTGATGCAATGAAATTTGATCTAAGCACCCTACCTACGCCAATTCGCGTGGTGGGCAACCTACCTTATAATATATCCTCCCCCATCTTGTTTCACTTATTAGAAAACCGATCTTTGGTTGAGGACATGACCTTTATGTTGCAAAAAGAGGTGGTTGAGCGCATGGTGGCAAAACACGGCAACAAAACTTATGGTCGCCTTAGTGTGATGATGCAGGCTTTTTTTGAAGTAGAGCTAATTTTTATTGTACCCCCAGAGTCGTTTGATCCAGCGCCAAAAGTTGATTCTGCCATTGTTTATCTTAATCCTTTAAAACAGTCTTTGGTTAATGATGTGGCTATATTTGAAAAAGTGGTTAAAGCCGCCTTTGCACAACGACGCAAAACACTAAGAAATTGTTTAAAATCCTTACTAACGCAAGAACAAACTTCAATTGATTTATCGCAAAGAGCGGAAATGCTCAGCGTGTCAGATTTTATTAAACTAACTCAAGATTATGAAAAACAACATTAAAGTCGATGTTCAAGTTACTTATTTAGAAGACCAGTCTGATATTGGGCATAGTCAATACGCTTACGCCTACACCATCACAATTACCAACAATGGACAGATAGGCGCTCAGTTACGTACACGTCGTTGGCACATTCAAGACGAAACTGGGCACGTAGAAGATGTGATTGGCGAAGGTGTGGTGGGTCATCAGCCACATCTAATGCCTGGTGAGAGTTTTGAGTATTCTTCAGGTGCGATGATTAAGACAGCTACCGGCCTAATGAAAGGTGCTTATGGCATGGTGAATGATGAAGGCGATGAATTTGAAGCTGAAATATCTGAATTTGTTCTCAGTGAGCCCTACACACTACACTAATCATGTCTGATTATTTGATTGGCGACGTTCAAGGCTGCTTTGACTCACTGCAATCTTTATTAAAAAAAATCAAATTTTCTGCCGATAAAGACCAGCTGTTCTTTTTGGGCGATGTGGTTAATCGTGGTGATCAATCATTAGCTACTTTGCGATTTATTAAAGATTTGGGTGAGAATGCAAAAATGGTTTTAGGTAATCATGATTTTCATTTATTAGCTTGCGCCCTAGGCGCTAGAAAACCTCATTCCAAAGATACTTTTGATGATATTTTAGGCGCAAGTGATTTTCAACCTCTTATTGATTTTTTATTACAACAGCCTTTGGTTATTCAACATAAAAAGGCGATTTTGGTACATGCAGGCATCCCACCAAGTTGGAATGAAGAGATGGCTTTAAGACAATCGCTTGAAGTTCAAAAACACTTGCAAAGCAATGATGCTGGTGATTTTATCAATAATATGTACGACAACCACCCTTACACTTGGTCAGAAAGCCTAGACACCATGGATGCTTGTCGATATACCATTAATGCTTGCATGCGAATGCGTGTTTGCAAGCCTGATGGTACTTTAGAATTTAGCCATAAAATGGGTCATGATGCCGCACCAGATGGGTTTAAAGCCTGGTTTTCGCATGACGATCGAGCTTTAAAAAACACAGATATATTTTTTGGACATTGGTCGACTTTATCTAATGTTAGGCAAGCACATGTTTATCCGATGGATCAAGGTTGTGCTTGGGGTGGTCAGTTAAGTGCAATTCGATTTGAAGACAAACGAATATTCTCAGTCAATTGTTAAATTTCAATTTGCCCTTCGTACACAAACTGTGCGGGACCTGATAAAAATACGTGCTCATTTTCAGTATATTCAATTAGTGCATCCCCTCCCCTAAGGTGGGCCACGACAGTAGAATCTAACAACCCTGCTCTAACGCCGGAAATCACCGCTGCACAAGCACCTGAACCACAAGCCAGCGTTTCTCCAGCGCCACGCTCATACACACGCAAATTGATTTCATTAGCGTTTAACACCTGCATAAAACCAACATTAGCTTGATTGGGTAATAATTCACTTTGCTGAATTTGTATTGCAATATCTTGGACATTAACCGTGTTAACATCATTCACAAGCATGACGCAATGTGGATTGCCTATGGAAAGTGTTGCCACCTCAAAACCTGCGATTTCATAAGTATTCTGCTGTTGCATTGCGTGCAAAGGGATGTTGATAGGATTAAAGTTAGGCTCGCCCATATCAACTTGAACCGTCTGGTTATCGTTGACAAATAAACTCATTAATCCTGCTCGAGTTTCGACGTTAATTGGGTTGTTGGTCGTAAGGCCTTTTTCAGTCACAAAGCGTGCAAAACAGCGCGCACCATTGCCACACTGCTCTACTTCGGTACCATCTGCATTGTAAATAATATAGCGAAAATCTACTCCCGGTGTGGTGCTCGATTCCACCATTAGAAGCTGATCAAATCCAACGCCAAGATGTCGGTGCGCCAGGGCAATAATCTGCTCAGCACTTAAAGTGATAGCGCCCAAGATATTGTCAATCACCATAAAGTCATTGCCCAATCCGTGCATTTTTGTAAAATTAATCATACGCACATTTTAACTGTTAGTTTCTTGTGTGTTTACAAATTAAAGTATCTGCTAAAATTAGCACCTCATTTAATTTGGATTTCATCATGATCACACCTAGCAATATTACCCTTAATAAAGAAAAAACGCTATTAACCATTACATTTGAAGGTGTTGATTATCCGCTAACTAGTGAATATTTAAGAGTTTACTCGCCTTCTGCAGAAGTGGTTGGTCATGGCCCTGGCCAAGAAACTTTGCAAGTTGGCAAGGATAATGTCACTATTACGCGCATTGAGCCAACCGGTAATTACGCGGTTGTTTTATTCTTTAGTGATGGTCACGATAGTGGTATTTATTCTTGGTCCCATTTACATCATTTATCCACTAATCATCAGGATCTTTGGCCTGAGTACTTAGCTAGATTAAAAGCCGCAGGACATCCGCACCCTGAACTTTAAGGTTTAAATCTTATGGCATTTTTAAATGCTTTAATCGCTTTTATTGTCACCATTGGTATTTTGGTAACAGTACATGAGTTTGGTCATTTTTGGGTGGCTAAAAAACTCGGCATCAAGGTGCTACGCTTCTCAGTAGGCTTTGGCAAAATCTTAAAATCATGGCAAGTTGGTGAAACTGAGTACACGCTGTGTGCCCTACCCTTGGGTGGCTTTGTCAAAATGCTGGATGAAAACGAAGGCAAAGTTGATTCTAGTGAAAAACACAGAGCCTTTAATACTCAAACTGTTTATAAACGCATTGCTGTCGTTGTAGCGGGGCCTGCGGCGAATTTTATATTGGCTGTTATTATTTATACCTTTATTTTTATCATTGGCACTCATGGTATCAAGCCTGTGGTTGGTGTAGTTAAAAATGACAGTATTGCCCAATATGCCGAGCTAGAAATAGGCGATCAATTATTAACTATTAATGGACAAGAAACCCCGAGCATTAGCGAGTTCTCTTTTGCTTTTGTCCGCGCTGCACAAGCACCTACAATGCAAATTGATGTGCGCTCAAAAACTGACAACCTAAAAACATTAACGCTAAATTTAAAAGAAGATTTTCTATCCAAGCCAGAACAAGGCGTTGAACAATATTTAGGCTTTAAATTTGCTTTACCGACACTCAAACCAATCATTGATCAAGTCATAAGTGAAAGCCCGGCAAGCTTGGCTGGCATCCAATCAGGTGATCAAATACTCAGTGTAAATAATAAGCCAGTAAATACTTGGCGTGACTTTGTTGTAATGATTAAGAAAAGCGTTAACCAGACAATGCAATTAAGTATTTTACGAAATAAGCAGATAATCACACGCTCACTATCACCAAAAAATGAAAATGGCACTCCCAAGATAGGTGTGAGCGTTATGGCGCCAGAAGGTTATTTAGATGAGTGGCGTGTTTTAGTTAAAAAGCAGCCATTAGATGCCTTTCTATCTGCCAATGTTAAAACCTACCAACTCACTATGTTGAATTTGAAAATGATTCAAAAGATGATTTTGGGTGAAGCTTCTGTTAAACAAATCAGCGGTCCGATCAGTATTGCGGATTATGCGGGCAAAACAGCGAGTGTCGGCTTAGTCTCTTTTTTGTCATTTTTAGCTTTAATCAGCATTGGTTTAGGCTTACTTAATTTGCTACCCATCCCCCTGCTTGATGGCGGGCACTTATTCTTTTATCTAATTGAAATTGTAAAGGGATCTCCTGTAAGTCAAGCTTTGCAACAAAATGCATTGAAATTCGGCTTGTTTGTTATCCTCTCGCTTACCCTTATAGCGCTGTATAATGATTTTTTACGATTATTATCATAAATTTTAAACCATGAAAAAAATTCTTACTCAAATCTCTTTAATTTTAACACTGTCTATCGCCTCTATCGCACAGGCAGAGATCATTAAAAGTATTGATATACTTGGCCTAAGTGCTATTTCTAGAGGTACAGTTTTGAGCTATTTACCTGTTGAAGTAGGTGATGATTATAGTAAAAAAACCTCAACACAGATTATTCGTGCACTTTATAAAACGCATTTTTTCAAAGACATCGAGGTCTCACAATCAGATCAAGTATTAGAAATAAAGCTTCAAGAGAATCCGCATATTAAATATGTTGAGCTGTTAAATTACTCAGACAAGGTGATTGAAGAAGAGTCTATTAAGCAAGTGCTAAAAAGCATGGATTTATCCCAAGGTAAAATTTTTAACAAAAGACAATTGGATAAGCTTATTTCGCAAATAGAGGCGTCTTACATCTCTAAGGGTTATTACGGTATCAAAATTACCAAGACCATTGAAATTGATGATCAAAATAGAGTTGGTATAGAGCTTGATATTAATGAAGGCGAGGTTGCACGTATTAGCACAATGAAAATCAGTGGCAACCAAGTGCATGACGAAGATGACTTATTAGATTTGTTCGAGATTGGTGAGGCTGATTTTTTCCCACTAAACTACTTCACTGAAAAAGACCATTACTCAAAAGTGGCTCTCGATGCTGGTGTTGAGGCAATGAAATCACTCTACATTAACTCAGGTTATCTTGATTTTAAAATTGGTCAAATTAAAACAGACTTGTCTGATGATAAGCAAAGTATTGATATTGACATTCAAGTTAACGAGGGCTCGCAGTATAAAATTGGCAGCATCAAGTTTAGTGGTGACCTACTCAACCAATCGATTGATGATCTTAACGGTTTATTAACAATTGGCAAGAGTGATGTATTTAAGCGAAAAAAAGTAATTGAAAGTATTCAAGCGGTTACTGATTTATTTGCAGATCAAGGTTATGCTTTTGCCAAGGTTGATCCAATCACCAAAGAAGATACTAAAGCGCATGTAATTGATTTAGATATCAATATCGCTTTAAACAAAAAGGTTTATATTAATCGCATCACTATTGTTGGTAACACGCGTACTCAAGATGAAGTTATTCGTCGTGAAATTGGTATTAACGAAGGCGGTCTATATTCAAATACCGAGTTAGACGAATAGGTTAAAAAGATTAAACGACTAGGCTTCTTCTCTGATGTACAAATGGAAGTGACAAAACTCAAAGAATTTGACGATAAAATTAATTTACACTTTAGTGTTGAAGAAACTAAAACCGGTACTTTTTCAATTGGTTTATCTCACTCCAACAGCTCAGGTGCTGCCTTCAACATGGGTATTAAAGAAAATAACTTCTTAGGTACAGGTAACACGCTTAACGCCGCTTTATCAAACTCTGAAGCGGTACAAGAAATGAATTTTTATTTCTCCGACCCATACTTCACTGAAGACAAACATAGTATTAGTTATGGTTTTTTCACCAAATCAATTGATGGTGCAAGCCTTGACGTTTCTTCTTATAAAATTGACGAAAATGGCTTTAGCCTGGGTTACGGCATACCTTTAACCGAAGACACACGTATCAGTGCTGATGTTCGCGCCTCTAGTCGTACTGTTACTTGTGGTACAACCTTTGCAGGTGCAGACTATGAAGCGACTCAATGTGCTAGTGGTGACAAGACAGAAGTTAAAACCAATGTTCGCTGGTCTAACAACACATTAAACAACTTTAACCATCCAACTGACGGACAAAAGAACAGCTTAAGTTTAGACTTGACCTTGCCAATCGCAGATTTCCGTTACTATAAGCTCGACGCTTCTCATAAAAGCTACCGACCAATTGGTAATGACGTAACTTGGAAGGTTAACGGCAGTTTGGGTTTAGCACAGGGTTATGGCGGCAAAGACTTACCTTTCTTTAAGCGCTACTACGGTGGTGGTTCGTCATCTGTGCGTGGATTTGACTTTAACTCACTAGGTGCGACTTATAGTGATGGAAAAGCCAAAGGTGGTGAATTATCACTATTAGCAGGTACTTCACTTATTTCACCAATGAAATTTATTAATGATAGTAAGAATATGCGCATGAGTGCATTTATTGATACGGGATCCGTTGAAGAAAAAGCATCGAGCTTTAATGTTGATAACATACGCATGTCAACTGGTGTGGCATTCTCATGGTTAACACCTGTTGGCCCGTTAGGTATTTATGCCGCCACACCTTTAATCAAAAAATCAGCAGACAAAACAAAAACAGTTGAATTTACATTAGGTACAAGCTTTTAATATATAGATGACGATAAAAACTATTGCTCTTGTATTGTTAACGTTTAGCGCTACTTTACAAGCAGAGTCTCCGAAAATTGGCTATATTAATATTGATCATGTGGTCAGTAGTTCGCCACAATTTATCCAAGCTAATCAATCAGTTGTTAAAGAGTTTAAACCTCAAGAAGAACAGTTGTTGTTGCTTAGCCAAAAAATACAATTGCTAGCAGATGACTTTAATAAAAATAGTAAGGCACTTACACAGTCTGAGCGAAAGTCTGAGATTAAAAAAATCGCCAATTTAGAGCGCCAACTTAAACAGCAGGCATCATCACTAAAAAACCAATTAAAGCTTAAGAACGAATTAGAATTAGGAAAAATCCAAGATTTAATCAATGAAGTCATTAAAGAGACTGCCGAATCACAAGGGTTTGATTTAATCCTCTATCAAGAAGTTGCTTTTGCAAGTAAGAAAGTGAATATCACACCAATTATCAAACAAAAACTCAGACAACGATTTTAATTATGCATACACTTGGGGAACTTGCTAAAATTATTGATGCTAAGCTTGTTGGTGACGAGTCAATTAACATTGCAGGAGCCGCCTCTCTTGGCTTGGCAAGCAGTGACCAGTTAAGCTATATCGTTAGCGTAAAACACAAACAAAATCTACTTACCTCGAAAGCAGGTGTGGTTATCCTTAATGAAGATTTGTTAAACGATTGCCCTACCAATGCTTTAGTAGTTAATGATGATGTATATCTGGCTTTTGCTAAAATTTCACATTATTTTAAAAAACAAACCACTCTCTCTGATGGTGTTCATTCTAGCGCCATTGTTAACAATGCGAAAATTGGTAGTAATTGCAATATTGGCCAAAACGTTATCATTGGCAGTAACTGCACCGTTAGTCATAACGTCATTATTGAAGATGATGTCGTTATTGGTGATAATGCCTATTTACACCCTAATGTTACGATTTTACAAGGCTGCTCAATAGGTGATAACGTGGTGATTTCATCGGGCGCTGTGATTGGTTCAGAAGGCTTTGGCAACGCAAGAGATAAACAGGGTTGTTGGCATACGATTGCACATTTGGGCAATGTTGTTATTGGTGATAATGTGACGGTTGGTGCAAACACAACTATTGACAGAGGGACACTGGAAGATACTCAAGTACATAATGGTGTGAGACTTGATAATTTGATACATATTGCTCACAATGTTACTATTGGTCAAGACACTGCGATTGCTGCTAATACCGGTATTGCCGGCAGTACGGTACTTGGTAAGCGCTGTATGATTGGTGGCATGGTCGGCATTGTGGGGCATTTAAATATCTGTGACGATGTGATTGTAAACGCCAAAAGCACGGTTGATAAAGACATTAAAACACCAGGAATGTACACAGGCATCATGCCACTCATGCCTCACAAACAATGGCAGAATGTTGGTTTATGGCTAGTAAAACTTGATAAAATCATCAAATACTTAAATATTAAACTCAAAAATTTAAAGGATTAATCGTTATGGAAATGAACATTCAAGATGTAAAAAATTACCTACCCCATCGCTACCCTTTTTTGCTGATTGATCGAGTTTTGGAAATTGAAATTGGCAAATCATTAGTTGCCATTAAAAACGTAACTTTTAATGAGCCGCAATTTACTGGCCACTTCCCCGATCAACCAATCATGCCTGGCGTTATGATTGTAGAGGCTTTAGCTCAAGCCACTGGTATTTTGGCGTTTAAATCCGAAGTAGGAAAGCCGATTGATGGGCAAATTTATATGTTGGTTGGTATCGACAAAGTGCGTTTTAAACGCGTGGTTGAACCAGGCGATCAAATACGTTTAGAAGTTGAAGTAATGACGGTTAAACGTGGCATCTGGAAGTTTAAATGCAGAGCTTTAGTCGACGAGAACGTCGTGACAACCGCTGAACTTATGTGTACACAAAAAGCAGCGGATTAATTAAAAATAAATTCTTGAGGAGAATACCATGGCAATTGACCCTAGTGCAGTTATCGACCCTAGCGCAAAAGTTCATAAAAACGCTGAGATATGCGCCTACGCCGTTATTGGTGCTAATGTCGAAATTGGTTCTGGCACCATTGTAGAGTCTCATGCAGTTATACAAGGCCCTACTAAAATTGGTAAAAATAACCATATTTATTCATTTGCCTCTATTGGTGGCGACCCGCAAGATATCACTTATGAAGAAGGTCAAGAATCTAATTTAGTCATCGGTGATGACAACCTAATCCGTGAATTTTGCACCATTAACCGCGGCACAGAAAAAGAAAAATCACTCACTCGAGTTGGCTCCAACAACATGCTGATGGCTTATGTGCATATCGCTCATGACTGTGAGGTTGGTGATCACACCATTATGTCTAACAATGCTTCATTGGCAGGTCATGTCAAAATACATGATTGGGCAATCTTGGGTGGCTTTACCTTGGTAAAACAATTCTGCATGATTGGCATGCATACTTACATCGGTATGGGTTGTCAGGTAAATAAGGATATTCCAGCTTATATGGTGGCTTCAGGTACACAAACACGTGTCAGAAGTATTAATGCTGAAGGCATGAAACGTCGTGGTTTTTCATCAAGTGCAGTCGCCTCTATCAAACGCGCCTTTAAAGTGGTATATCGCGAATCTCAAGGTCGACTATTAGACCACGCCCTGCAAGATTTGGAAAAATCTGAAGCTGATAGCCCTGAAGTAATGCAATTTGTAAAATGTATTCGTAGCTCAAAAGTCGGCATTATGCGTGGCCCGATTGAGGAATAAAACCGACTTAACACTTTATGGATAAGTCCTTTTTAAAGTCAAGCAGCATTGTCACTGCTATGACTTTTTTATCTCGCATTTTAGGCCTGGTTCGTGATTATTTTATTGCTCGATATTTTGGTGCTAACGGGTTTACCGATGCTTTTTTAGTCGCCTTTAGAATCCCTAATTTCCTCAGACGTCTTTTTGGTGAGGGTGCTTTTTCCCAGGCTTTTGTGCCTATTCTGGCTGAGACTAAAGCCAACCACAATGAAGCAGAAGTTCAAAATTTCATTAACCATATTGGTACAAAATTTCTAACTATTTTAGTCATCATTACTGTAATTGCGGTGGTGGCAGCGCCTTTGATTATCCTTATGTTTGCCTGGGGTTTTTACTTTGATACTGACCCTACTAAATTTGACTTAGCATCCAGTATGCTTCAAATCACCTTCCCCTACTTATTGTTAATTTCTTTAACGGCTTTTGCAGGTAGTATTCTCAATACTTATGACAAGTTTGCTGTGCCGGCTTTCACCCCGGTTTTGCTTAATATCTCTATGATTTTAAGCGCGGTATATTTATCCCAATATCTAGAAACACCTATTATGGCTCTAGCTTGGGGTGTGTTGATTGGTGGTATCGTGCAATTATTATTTCAAATCCCATTCTTAATAAAAATTAAAAAATTACCGCGCTTGGCACGTGGCGACCACCCTAGTGTTAAAACCTTAAAAAAGCGTATGCTGCCTGCCCTTTTCGGCGTTTCTGTCTCACAAATTAACTTGCTAATTGACACCATGATTGCCACTGTTTTGGTTAGTGGTAGCGTGTCTTGGTTGTATTACTCTGATCGTCTACTAGAATTACCTTTGGCACTTATTGGTATTGCCTTAGCGACTGTCGCTTTGGCGAAACTGAGTAAACACCATGCCAACAAGGACGAGCAAAAATTCACTCGTACAGTTGACTATGCACTTAAGGTTGGCTTACTACTCGGCGCACCAGCCTGTGCTGGATTGCTGCTGCTAGCTGAGCCGTTGATCATCACCCTATTTCAATACGAAGAATTTGATGCATTTGCAGCACATATGTCGGCTCTAAGTTTAACTGCTTACGGATCAGGGCTTATGGCTTTTATTGTGGTTAAAATTTTAGCGCCAGTATTTCTTTCTCGTGGCGACACTAAAACCCCGGTTAAGGTCGGTGTGATTGCCATGGTGTCAAATGTATTTTTAAACATTATTTTTGCTTACTATTATGCGCATGTTGGGCTGGCAATTGCCACTTCAATCTCTGCTGTGATTAATGCGTCTTTGCTTTACTATTATTTAAACAAGCAATCTATTTATCAATTTTCTAATGGTTTAATCAAACTATTTTTAAAAGTGTTGTTGGCAAGCTCTATAATGGTCGTTTTTATTTTAAATTTTTCTAACGACATTAATTTTTACTTAGAAAATGGCGTTTGGCAACGCATCACTTCTGTTGCAATCACAATTATTGCTTCAGCAGCTTTGTACTTTGCTTGCTTGCGTTTATTAGGCATCAGGATAAAACAACTATGAATACCGTACAATGTGTGAAATTAAACCAAGAACTCGAAGCTCTAGATAGAGCGCCCTACCCTGGCGAGCTAGGAAAAAGAATTTTAGCTGGCGTCTCTAAGCAAGGCTGGCAATTATGGCTAGATCATCAAACCATGTTGATTAATGAGAACAACCTTAATATGCTTGATGAAAAAGCACAAAGTTATCTAAAAGAACAGATGGAAAAATTCTTCTTCTCTGAAGATGGCGCTGATGATATTCAAGGCTATACTCCTGGTAATTAACCCATGGCTAATCTATTTATTGTTGCAGCCCCTTCTGGTTGTGGAAAAACATCTTTAGTTAAAGCGCTAATTAAGCAAGTCGATAACTTATGTGTGTCAGTGTCTCATACAACACGCGCTGCTCGCCCAGGCGAAGAGCACGGTAAAAACTATTTTTTTGTTTCTAAAGAAGCTTTTGATGAAATCAGCAGTAATGATGGTTTTATTGAGTCTGCTCAAGTATTTGATAACCACTATGGTAGCGCTAAACAAACCGTTAAAGATTTATTAGCACAAGGTCAAGATGTAATCTTGGAGATCGACTGGCAAGGCGCAAGACAAGTCAAACAAAGCTTTACTGATGCGATTGGCATTTTTATCTTACCACCTTCAATTTCAGCCTTGCAAGAACGTCTAACCGACCGAGGTCAGGACGATCAAAGTATTATTGACAGAAGAATGCAAGATGCTGTTAGTGAAATGCAACATTTTGACGAGTTCGACTACCTAGTTGTCAATGATGATTTTAATGTCGCATTGAGTGATTTATCCGACATTGTTCATACTCAACGCCTGACACTCGAACAACAATCAAGCAAACATCACGATTTACTCAAACAGTTGATTTAACAAGTAAATTGCGTATAATATCAGTCCTTACTAATATTAATCATTAGTTATAAATATATATGAGTCAAGACTTTGCCCTGCCTACTGTTAGAACCTCAAGTTCATTAGAGGTTCAAAAATATCCTCCGATCCTTACCCCGGAAGAGGAGCATGATTTAGCAATTGAACTTTACGAAAACCACGACCTTAGCGCCGCAAGAAAATTAGTTTTGTCACACATGCGTTTTGTGGCTTTTATTGCTCATGGTTACAAGGGCTACGGTTTAGAGCAGGCAGACCTCATCCAAGAAGGTACAATTGGCCTAATGAAGGCGGTAAAACGCTTTAATCCACACAAAAAAGTACGTCTCGCTTCTTTTGCAGTGTATTGGATCCGCGCTGAGATTCATGAGTTTATTTTCAAAAATTGGAAAATTGTTAAAGTGGCCACTACCAAGGCGCAACGCAAACTATTTTTTAAACTTAGAAAAGCCAAATCACATATCTATAACTCGTTAAACGAATCACAAGCTGATGAAATTGCGAATGATTTAGGTGTTCGTCGTCAAGATGTACTCGAGATGGAATCGCGCCTACAGTTTAATGACGTAACCTTCGACATCTCTGATGATGAAGATTCTTCTGCACCTGAGCACTATCTGACCGACAACAATACACAGACACCTGAGCAATTACTACTCAGTAACGACACTCATAAAAACCAGCAACAACAACTTTACCAAGCGCTTTCATCGTTAGACGCAAGAAGTTTAGATATCTTACAATCTAGGTATTTAAGAGAAGAAAAAACAACTCTGCATACATTAGCAGACAAGTATGGCGTTTCTGCTGAGCGAGTTCGTCAACTTGAAAACAAAGCCATGCAAAAGCTTAAAACTTCTTTAGAAGCACAGCCACTCTAAACATGTTGTCTATTGAGTAAAAAAGCCTCGTTTTAACGGGGCTTTTTTTGGTATGATGTTTTGCAAAATATTCTTGGGTTGTAATTTATGAGTAACTATGACGCTTCATCAATTGAAGTCTTAACCGGGCTAGAGCCAGTACGAAAACGCCCTGGTATGTACACCGATACTGAGCGCCCAAATCACTTGGCTCAAGAAGTAATCGACAACAGTGTTGATGAAGCAGTTGCTGGACACGCATCAAAAATCAAAGTAGTGCTTTATAAGGATGGCTCTCTATCTGTTGAAGACGACGGCCGTGGTATGCCGGTTGACATTCATCCTAAAGAAGGCAAGCCTGGTGTTGAGGTTATTCTAACCAAGCTTCACGCAGGTGGTAAATTCTCCAACGACTCTTATCAATTTTCAGGTGGTTTGCATGGTGTTGGTATTTCAGTGGTTAACGCCTTATCAACTTCAGTTGAAATTTGGATTAAACGCAATTCAGTAGAACACTATATTACTTTTGCCGATGGCTTTAAAAAAACCGATCTAGAAGAAATTGGCAGTGTTGGCAAGCGCAATACGGGTACTACCGTTAAATTCAAACCAGATCCACAGTTTTTTGATACGGTTAAATTTTCAGTCACTAAATTACGCCACAACCTTAGATCTAAAGCGGTTCTATGCCCAGGGCTAGAGATTAATTTTCACAATGAAATTGATGACACAACTGACAATTGGGTCTACCAAGAAGGTCTTAAGGATTATTTATCTATGGCGTTGGACGGCCTTGATTGCCTACCAACCACACCTTTTGTGGTTGATTTCGCCTCGGATCAGCAGCAATTAAACTGCTCACTTGCTTGGACTGAATACAACACCAATGTTGTGGCTGAAAGCTACGTCAACCTTATTCCAACTACCAATGGTGGTACACATGTCAACGGCTTGCGATCAGGACTAACTGACGCCCTTAAAGAGTTTTGTGAATTTAGGAGTCTATTACCTAAAAACATCAAGCTCACGCCGGATGATGTTTGGCAAAAAATTGCCTACGTCTTATCCATCAAAATGCTGGACCCGCAATTTTCTGGACAAACCAAAGAACGACTTTCATCACGTGAAAGTGCAGGGTTTGTGACCAACGTTGTTAAAGACGCCTTTAGTCTTTGGCTAAACCAACATACCTCTGTTGCTGAAAAGATCGCTGAACTAGCCATTATGAATGCGCAATCAAGGCTTAAAACCGGCAAAAAGATTATTCGTAAAAAGATTATTAGTGGCCCCGCCCTACCAGGAAAACTATCAGACTGCACTAGTAGCGATCTCAATCAAACTGAGGTGTTTTTAGTTGAGGGTGACTCGGCTGGTGGCTCTGCTAAGCAAGCACGTGACAAAGAGTATCAAGCCATTCTGCCACTTAGAGGTAAGATTCTAAACACTTGGGAAGTAGATTCTGAGCAAGTATTGGCTAGTAATGAAATACACGATATTAGTGTTGCCATTGGGCTTGAACCTAACAACGAAGACCTAACCGGCCTTAGGTACGGAAAAATTTGCATCCTTGCAGATGCTGACTCTGATGGTGCGCATATTGCCACTTTGATTTGCACCTTGTTTGTTAAGCACTTTCCAAAACTGGTTAAAGAGGGGCATATTTATGTTGCTATGCCACCTTTATACAGGGTGGATGCCGGCAAGCAAGTGCACTATGCATTAGACGACAATGAAAGAGATGCGATTATTCGAAAAATTGAAAGTGAGAACAAACGCGTTAAGATTCAAGTTCAGCGCTTTAAAGGCCTAGGCGAGATGAACCCTTCTCAACTTCGAGAAACCACCATGCTGCCCGACACTAGGCGCCTCATTCAGCTCACACTAGAAAACCCGCTGCAAGCTTTTCAAACCATGGACATGTTGTTGAGTAAAAAACGCGCACCGGACCGTAAAAAATGGCTAGAACAAAAAGGCAATTTGGCTAATGTCTAAGGCAGTTGTTCTACTTTCTGGTGGTTTAGACTCCACCACCACCCTCGCTATTGCAAAATCTCAAGGATTTGATTGTTATGCATTAAGCTTTGATTACGGCCAAAAACAAAAATCAGAACTCAATTCAGCCACCAAAATTGCCAAACAATTTGGCGCAGTTGATCACAAAATTATGAATATTTCTTTGTCAGACTTTGGTGGATCAGCACTCACCGATGATGATATCGAGGTGCCTAATTTTAAGGAAAGTGACGAAATACCTATCACCTACGTGCCTGCGAGAAACACCATCTTTTTATCTTTTGCCATGGCTTGGGCCGAAGTGCTCGATTGTCAAAATATCTTTATCGGCGTTAATGCACTTGATTATTCAGGTTATCCTGATTGCCGACAAGCTTATATTGACGCCTTTGAAAACATGGCAAATTTAGCTACCAAACAAGGTGTAGAAGGGCAAAATCTCTCCATCATCACCCCGCTAATTGATCTCAATAAAGCTGATATTATCAAAAAAGGTTTGTCTCTGGGCGTGGACTACTCACTCACAACCACCTGCTATCAAGCTAACGACAAAGGTGAAGCCTGTGGTGTTTGTGATGCTTGTGAATATAGAAAAATCGGCTTTAAGTCTGCCGGAATTTCTGACCCCACTCGATACCAATAAATATTTTTAATTTAGTCTTGTATTGACTTTGTTTAGCGATAAAATAATAGTTTTAAACCTATTAAGGAAATGACAAATGAGTATTGAGGAAAGAGTAAAAAAAGTTGTATCTGAACAATTAGACGTAAGTGGCGATATTGACAATAACGCTTCTTTTATTGACGATTTAGGTGCAGACTCTCTAGATACTGTTGAATTAGTAATGTCTCTTGAAGAAGAGTTTGACTGTGAGATCCCTGATGATCAAGCAGAAAATATTACAACTGTTCAACAAGCAATCGACTACGTTAACAACAATTTGTAATTTCCGTTTAGTCAAATAAACGAATAAGGCGCTTTCTTCTTTGAATTAGGCGCCTTTTTTATCTGTTATAGAGA
The DNA here is from genome assembly GCA_029243595.1 of Gammaproteobacteria bacterium. Lineage (GTDB taxonomy): Bacteria > Pseudomonadota > Gammaproteobacteria > PS1 > Pseudothioglobaceae > Thioglobus_C. The sequence goes on from JAQWRQ010000026.1 coordinate 28,004, forward strand.
AATATTATGAGCAAAAGAAGAGTAGTAATCACTGGCATGGGTATCGTATCCCCTGTTGGAAATAGTGTAGAAGAGTCTTGGGGTAATATCCTTGCGGGTAAATCTGGCATTAATTCACTCACCAATCTTGAGACCGAAGGTCAGGCCGTTACTTTTGGTGGCTCGGTTAAAGATTTCGAAATTACAGATTACCTCAAACCTAAAGACGCCAAAAAAATGGATACTTTTATCCACTACGGTATGGCGGCAGGTATTCAAGCCATTGAAGACTCTGGTATTGAAATCACCGAAGAAAATGCCGAACGCATTGGTGTTGCCATCGGCGCTGGTATTGGCGGCTTAGGCACGATTGAACGCACAGCCGATCTTTTCAGAGAAAAAGGTGCTAAGCGTATTTCACCTTTCTTTGTACCCTCTTCTATCATTAATATGATCTCGGGCAACCTCTCTATCAAATACGGCTTAAAAGGCCCTAATTTCGCCATTGTGACCGCTTGTACGACTGGTACGCATAACATTGGTGATGCCTCTCGTTTGATCGAATATGGCGATGCTGATGTGATGATTGCCGGTGGTGCAGAGATGTCAACCACCAATTGTGGCTTAGGTGGTTTTGCAGCTGCTCGCGCACTCTCTACTCGTAACGATGATCCAGCAACAGCTTCTCGCCCTTGGGACAAAGACCGAGATGGTTTTGTACTAGGCGATGGTGCAGGTGTGGTTGTACTTGAAGAATATGAACATGCTAAGGCACGTGGCGCCAAAATCTATGCTGAAGTTGCAGGCTACGGCATGAGTGGTGACGCTTACCACATGACGCTACCTTCCAAAGGTGGCGAAGGTGCGGCGCGCTGTATGAAAAATGCCATGCGTAATGCTGGTGTTAATGCCGACCAAATCGACTATATCAATGCACATGGCACTTCAACGCCAGCGGGTGATCAGGCTGAAACTGATGCGGCTAAATTAGCCCTGGGTGATCACGCTTATAATATTGTCATGAGTTCTACCAAATCAATGACTGGTCATTTGTTAGGTGCTGCCGGCGGTATTGAGGCTATCTTTACGGCATTAGCCATTAGAGATCAGGTGGCCCCACCAACGATTAACATTATTAATCAAGACCCTGATTGTGACTTAGACTATGCTGCAAATGAAGCTCGAGAGATGAAAATGGATTATGCTATTTCTAACTCATTCGGCTTTGGTGGCACGAATGGTACGATCTTACTATCTAAAATTTAACCTTATTTTTCAACGGTTAAATCAATGCCTTTAATCTTATCGGCGTCACTGATTAAGTCACTGCCAAAGTCATAAATTTTTACTGCACCATTTTGTACGCTGCTCATCGCTGCGTCTTTGTTCACTACTAATGACCATTCTGCATCTGTTGATCTAAACTCAATTGCACCGCCAATTAATGCCAATGCTACAACCACACCTAATAAAAATTTAATCATAATTCAAACCCTAGTTATTTAATATAAAAATTATTTTACCTACTTAAGTCCAGTAATACCGTTTGATTTAAGCAGTGCCTCAGTTGTCGGACGCTCGCCTCTAAATTTAACATACTGTCCCATAAAATCCAAACTACCGCCTACTTGCAAAATATGATACATAAACGATCGGGAGGCTTCTGATCCAATGCCACCATTAGCATGAACATAATCATAGGCATCTGCCGCTAAAACCTCTGCCCATTTATAACTAAAGTACCCTGCTGCATAACCACCACTAAAAATATGCCCAAAGGTGTTTAAGAATCGACTTTCATCAACACTTGGCATTAGCGCTGTTTTAGCTCTAACTTTGTCTAATATTTCGTAAGTATCTTGATCTGACAAGTGTGTATGAATATCCCATAAAGAAAACTCACATTGACGCAACATACCTAAAGCTGATTGGAAGTTTTTACTGGCAATGAGTTTTTCATACAACTCATCTGGCAACGACTCACCCGTTTGCCAGTGCTTAGACAAAAGATTAACCACATCACGCTCATAACAAAAGAATTCCATATATTGGCTTGGCAATTCAACCCCATCCCAAGGCACACCAGCAATACCAGCGGCAGACGGGTATTCAACCGTTGTTAATACGTGATGTAGCGCATGGCCAAACTCATGGAACAATGTGACAATTTCATCAAACTCAAACAAAGCTGGCTTGCCTTCAGAAGGGGAATTTAAATTACACACCACAAAAGCCACCGGCTTATTATCACCCATTAAAGCTTGGTAATCTGCCATCCAGGCACCACCCCGTTTGTCTTCACGTGCATACACATCTAAATAAATACGCCCTACCAATCCGTTGGCATTGGTGATTTCTAGCACTCTTACATCTGCATGATAAGTAAACTCATCAACTGCTTTAATTTGAATTTGGTAAAGGTTTTCAATGGTACTAAACAAACCACTTAATACTTGTTGTTCTGGAAAATATGGCGTAAGCTCAGTCTTCTTAAATCCAAATTTTTGTTCTTTTAGTTTCTCAGAATAATAACCCAAATCCCAAGGCATTAGCTCGATCCCAGCAAAGGCTTTTAACTCGTCTAATTCTCTTTGTGCTTGAGGTTTAGACTGAGCAACCAAGTCATCTAAAAAATCAATAATTTGCTTTGGAGATTCCACCATTTTTGATTCAACTGAAAGCTCGGCATAATTTTTAAAACCTAAAATTTGCGCCATTTCTAATCTTAAGGCTAAGATTTCATCCATAATGGATTTATTATCAAATTCACTAGAAGTGATACCCACCTCAGATGCACGAGAAACATAAGCTTTATACACTTCTTCTCTAAGTGCTCGATTATCTGCATACGTCATCACATCCATATAAATTGGTATTTGCAAATTAATCTCAAAACCATTATCGGTTTTAATTTTGGCTAACTGATCTTCGCCATAACCCTTAAGATCATCCTTGGTTACTGGTTTTTTCCATTCGTTAGTTGCTTTTAAACTGTTTTTTGAAAACTGATTACTAAGCAAACTTAAACGCTCTTTAATGGCTTTAAATCGAGTAGACTCTTCACCTTCTAAACCAACACCAGAAAGTTCAAAACCTTCAACAGCATCTTGAATAATGTGTTGTTGTGCCTCATTTAAATCACTATTTTTAAGGTTTTTATAGGCTTGATACAAAGCTTTATTGGTACTAATTTCAGAATAGAAGTTAGTAATCAAAGGTAGTGTTTTTTCATATTCAGCATTAAATGCCTCATTAAACATGACTGAGTTTAAGTGAGAATTAACACTGGTGTGTTGCCCCAGCTCAAACTCAAACTTATCCAAAGGCCCAACCACACTATCCCAATCATTACCTTTAGCTGACTCAGCTACAACACTCAACCCCTCTTGGGTTAAAGACTCAATGGTTTTTACAATATTTTTTGGTTGGAAGTTTGGCTGCATATTAAAAATGATTTATAAAGGTGGTGGAGAGAGAGGGATTCGAACCCTCGGTACGTTACCGTACACCCGCTTTCCAAGCGAGCAAATTAAACCACTCTGACATCTCTCCGAAACTTGTATTTGTCTAACTGATTTTCATTCCAGGTTTAGCACCTGAATCTGGCGATAAAATATGTAAAGACTTACCATCACCGGCAGCCAACACCATGCCTTCAGAAAGTCCAAATTTCATCTTTCTGGGTGTAAGATTGGCAACCATAACCGTTAAACGCCCTTCTAAGTCTTCAGGGTTGTAATGAGCCTTGATGCCAGCAAAAACATTACGTGTATTTTCTTCGCCAATATCAAGTGTGAGTTGTAGTAACTTGTCTGCACCCTCAACATGGTTGGCTTTTACAATCTTAGCAATTCGTAGGTCAATTTTTGTAAAGTCGTCAATTTGAATCATGTTGTCATCCTCTGTATTTTCTTCTACTGCTTGTATGTTTTGTTTTGAAGCCTCAATTACTGTCTCAATCTGCTCATCTTCAATGCGTGACATTAAAGGTGTAAATTTATTAATTTGATGTTTAGTCAGTGGGTGCTTCAGATCCGCCCAATTAAGCGCATCAATATTTAAAAAATCTTCAGCCTGTTCGGCCATTACTGGCAATACCGGCTTAAGGTAAGTCATCAGCACTCTAAATAAGTTGATTGCCAATGAAGTAACATCATGCACTTGTGCCTCGCTACCCTCTTCTTTAATCAATTGCCAAGGCTTGTGCTCATCAATGTACTGGTTAGCTTTGTCAGCGAGCTTCATAATCTCACGCATGGCTTGATTGTAATTACGAGCCTCATAAAGCTTAGCAATGTCATCGCCCTTAGCAACAAAGGCGTTGTACAAATCAGGCTCAATCGCATAAGCAGACAATGTTTTGTTAAACTTCTTAACGACAAAGCCAGCACTACGTGAGGCAATATTCACCACTTTACCGACCAAATCAGAGTTCACGCGTTGTTTAAAATCTTGTAAATTAAGGTCGATATCATCAATCTTAGCTGAGAGTTTGTAAGCGTAATAATAACGCAAGCACTCAGGGTTAAGGCTCTCCAGATACGTTCTGGCTTGAATGAATGTGCCACGAGATTTACTCATCTTTTGGCCATTAACGGTTAAAAATCCGTGGGCAAAAATAGCAGTAGGCGTACGATAATCAGCACCCATTAGCATTGCTGGCCAAAATAGCGCATGGAAATAAACAATATCTTTGCCAATAAAATGATACAACTCAGTTTTAGAATCTTTATTAAAGTATTCGTTAAAATCTAAGCCCTGCTCACTACACAGCTTTTTAAAACTAGCCATATAGCCAATTGGTGCATCAAGCCATACATAAAAATATTTGTTTTCCACACCGGGGATTTGAAAGCCAAAATATGGTGCATCGCGAGAAATATCCCATTGCTGTAAGCCTTGCTCAAACCATTCAGAAAGTTTGTTACTGATTTCAGCTTGCAAGTGCCCTGCTTCTGTCCAATCCTTAAGTTGTACTTCAAACTGCGGTAAATCAAAGAAATAGTGCTCAGAATCTTTGGTGATTGGGGTTGCACCTGAAATAGCTGATTTGGCATTCTTAAGCTCAGTTGGTGAGTACGTTGCACCACAGACTTCACAATTATCACCGTATTGATCTTGTGCGCCACACTTAGGGCAATCGCCTTTAATGAAGCGATCAGGTAAAAACATTTGTTTTTCAGGGTCGAATGCTTGGGAAATTGTACGAGTCTTAATAAAGCCTTTGTCGTTCAACTTGTTGTAAATACCAGCAGATATTTCTTTGTTTTCTTCGGAATGGGTTGAATGGTATTGGCTAAAACCAATCGAAAAATCTTTAAAATCAGCCTGGTGGCGTTCACTTACACCAGCAATGAGCTCTTCAGGGGTAATGCCAAGCTCATTAGCTTTAAGCATGATAGGCGTACCGTGCGCATCGTCTGCACACACATAATGACATTCATTACCCATCCCGCGTTGAAAACGCACCCAAATATCTGTTTGGATGTATTCCAATAAATGCCCTAAATGGATCTCACCATTGGCATAAGGAAGTGCTGAAGTAACTAGGATTTTTCGTTGTGACATAAGGGTGTGCTAATAGGCCTATTAATATTATGGATTGCTTATAATCGTTATACGCTAAAATAGCATCATTTTACTTAATTGGATGTATAACAAATGGCAGATTTAACCCAAGATCAAATCGAGAACATTCTTGAAACCGTTGTTGATATTTACACTGAGCAAGACTTAATTGCTTCACATGTGGTGGATAGTATAGACATTGATGGTGACAATGTGACTGTTAATATTGTACTTGGCTACCCTGCTGCTAGTTACCATAAAACATTATCAGATGCTGTTACACAAGCATTATCTAGTGCTGGCATTAACAACTCAACCGTTAATATCGAGACTAAGATTGCAACTTACTCAACGCAAAAAGGTGTTGATGTATTGCCAGAAGTTAAAAATATTATTGCTGTTGCCTCAGGCAAAGGTGGCGTTGGTAAATCAACCACTGCTGTTAACTTGGCACTTGCACTACAGTCTGAAGGCGCTAAGGTTGCTATTTTAGATGCTGATATTTATGGCCCATCTCAACCAAGAATGCTAGGCGTTTCAAAACTTAAGCCCGATCAAACAGGTGAGGGGAAATTATTACCTATCTTAGGTCATGGTATGCAAAGTATGTCAATTGGTTATTTGGTAGATGAAGAGTCACCTATGATTTGGCGTGGTCCTATGGTAACGCAAGCACTAGAGCAAATGCTGCGTGATACTTTGTGGCGTGGCGTTGATTACATGATCATCGACTTACCACCAGGCACTGGTGATACGCAATTAACACTGTCTCAAAAAATTCCAGTCAGTGGCTCTGTGATTGTTACAACACCACAAGACATTGCGTTACTTGATGCTAAGAAAGGTTTGGCTATGTTTGAAAAAGTCAACATCCCTATTCTTGGCATTGTTGAGAATATGTCGTTACACATTTGTTCAAACTGTGGTCATGAAGAAGCTATTTTTGGCGTTGGTGGTGGTGAGCAAATGGCTAAAGATGCCGGTGCTAATTTCCTAGGCGCACTGCCATTAGAAATGGAAATCCGTACTGACGTAGATGAAGGCGTGCCAACAGTGGCTAGAGATTCAGAAGGTCGAATAGCTGAAATATACAAAGAAATTGCCAGAAAAGTATCTGCTAAATTAACACAGCAAGATAAAGCCTTAGGCGCATTCCCAAGCATTACCATTGAATAAACTTATATCTTAGGTTAGACAATATAAGTTTGCGCTTATTTGTTTGACTCTCTTCTGTTGAGACACTATCATAGAAACTTTGTGATTGTGAATTTCTAAAAGGAGAGAGGATGTCATTCAATAATAAACATTGGATTCTTGGGCTTATTTGCCTATCGTTAAATTTTTCTGCTGTTGCCCAAGGTGATGCCGAAATTGGTAAATTAAAAACTATGGGTTGTATGGGTTGTCATGGTCCTACTGGTAATAGTTTTTTACCTAACTTTCCTGCACTTGCAGGTCAGCCTTCAAGTTATATTGTTAAACAAATTCAAGATTTTAAAACTGCAGGTCGACATAACGCAACGATGACAGGATTTGCACTAGGTATCAATGAGGCTGATCTAAATCATATTGGTGCTTTTTACGAGTCTCAAGTTAAAACACCTGTAATCAAAAATATTCCCCATCTTAAAACTGATTCAGAAAAAACAGCCTTATTAACCTTAGGCAAAAAACTTTATGACAATGGTAATGCCGATACAGGTCAAGCCGCTTGTTTTGTATGCCACGGTAGTAATGGTGATGCATTAGTTGATCTAGGTGTGCCTGTCTTAGCTAACCAACACCCTCGGTATCTAATTTCAACACTCAAAGAATTTAAGAATAGAAAACGAACTAATGACGGCGAAAGAGTCATGCGACGTATTATTGACACCATGAGTGATGAACAAATTGAAGCAGTGGCTTATTACTCAAGCTATTTAGTCTCTACCATAGAGGAGAAAAAATAATGAAAAAAATAACAACACTCTTATTTACTATTACACTCGCTTTATTTGCGTTTAATAATCTTAATGCAGCCTCAGTAGGTGTTAATAACGAAGTCTCAGGATACGATATAAAACCTACGCCAGAACGCCCTTTCCCCCCTTCAATGCTACGTACTAAAAACAATCATCAAGCCACGCTTGATAGTTTTGAAAACCCTGAAACCTGCGCAGGTTGCCACCCAAAACAATATGAAGGCTGGCGTGGTTCTATGCATTCTAATTCATGGAACGATCCAATCTTTCAAGCTGAATTTAAAAAAGGCCTAAATGCTACCGATGGCAAGATTTTCAATCTATGTGCCGGCTGCCATTCTCCTATTGGCGTTTTGACTAACACTATCAGTTGGGATAAAAAAACCAACGAATTTAGTGTCTCTGAAAAAGGCGCACGTGGTGTGACTTGTGATGTTTGCCACAGTATTGCCGGTGCGGTTCCTTTAGAAGATACAGTCACTTCAGAGCATGGTAATGGATCGCACATTATCGATACTGAGACTCATATTAAATATGGCCCTTTAAAAAATTCTAAATCACCTTATCATGAAACACAGTATTCAGAGTTACACACCAAAGCAAATTTGTGTGCCAGTTGTCATAATATTATTCATCCAGAAAATGGTACTGGTATTGAGAGAACGTTTGATGAATGGCGCACTTCACCTTATGCACAAAATGAAATTGTCTGTCAAGACTGCCATATGAATTCTGTAGAGGTTGCAATTCAAATTGCTAAGACACTTAAACGTCCAGAGACTTTCACCAACAAAAAAGTTCGATTAAGTGGAAAAGCCTCAACACTGGGTACGGAAGAACATAGTATTGTTCATTCCCATGAATTTGTCGGCGGTAACGCTATTATCTCTGCCATTATGTCGCCTAAAAATCTTCGTAAACGTCAACATGCAGAAATTGCTAAAAAACGACTACAAAATGCGACAGATTTAAAAGTAAACCTAAATCAAAGAGACGATGGTTTGTTTGAAATAAAAGTTGATGTTCATAATGTAGGTGCAGGTCATAACTTGCCAACATCATTGACTCAGGTTCGTCATATCTGGATTGAGGCAACAGTAACAGATGGCAATGGTAAAGTTTTATTTGAAACTGGTAAACTTGATCATCACCATGACTTTGATGAAGAAAAAACAGTGGTGTTTAAAACATGGGCAGAAGATAAGCAAGGTAATGACACTCACGATCCGTGGGCAATTGCTAATATTGTGAGAGACACAACTATTCCGCCGAAAGGCCATAGTAAACATGATTTTGTCTTTAATAATAAGGATAACTCTAACCAGATCAATGTTGATGTCAAGCTTAACTATCGTTCTGCATCGCAGCATATTGCTGAAGACTTGTTAGGTCATGATGCACCCACTATCCCTACGATTATGATGAATCATTTTTCTAAATCTTTCTCTAATACTAGTGGTGACTGGAAAGAATTAGAGCAAAGCTACAACTCTCTTGAGGCAGATATTGAAAATAATTAATGTCAAGCTATATTGATGAGTTTCAAGGGCGTTTCATTGGCATCATGCAATGGGATGATTGCCATGCCTTATTACAAAAACTGATCGATCAGCCCAGTGACTGGTATTTATACGATACCCTGGAAGACACTCCTACAAAAACCATTAATGTTGACGGCTTTATCAATCAGATTAATGAAATTAAGGAAATTTTAACCAGTCAACATCAAGAGCGCTATTGCGGCATTGTTTATACTAATGACTTAGAAAATCCAAGTTTTGTTAAGATTTTTCACCCGAATAATTTAGGGAAATCTTGCGGTAGTAGTGAGCATCCGCCAATACCACAATGGCTATTATCAAAGACCAAGCCAGAAGACGTGGTTGAAAAATTTGGCCCGCCTAAAGAAGAGCAGGGATTTATTTCTAAATATCTTAAGTTTTAGTGATTCTCACTGACTTGATTAATTGTGTATTTCGGGATCTCTATTACTAAATCAGTGTCATTAACAATCGCCTGGCAAGATAGGCGAGAGTCTGGGTCTAAACCCCAAGCCTTATCCAATAAATCATCTTCAGTTTCATCAGATTCTTCAATGTCATCAAAGCCTTCTCTTACATAAATATGGCAGGTTGTACAAGCGTTTGACATCTCACAAGCATGTTCGATTTCAACATCATTAGCCAGTAGTGCATCACAAACACTAACCCCTGTTTCAACTTCAATAACTGTGCCTTCTGGGCATAACTCATGATGGGGTAATACAATAATCTGTGGCATAAGGCTTCCTTTTAAAATTCGTCAACATTGTGGCCTTTCATGGCCTTCATAACCGTACTATTCATACGTATTTCTACAAACTTTTCACTGACTTTTTCTAGATGATCAATGGCAGTTTTAATTATTTTTTCATTGTCACTTTCACTGACTTTTTCTAAATCAATTCTTGCTTGTAGTATCTCTTTAATCATTGATTCGTCTAATAATTCTTTGTCTTTAGCTAGAGCTGAATCAATCGCTTCTAGTGTACGCTTGGCATCCACTTGCATTTCATACAGTTGCCTGGCTTCAATATCATCTTTGGCAAATAAAATAGAATCTTTTAGCATTTTTTCCATTTCGGCATCAGTTAAACCATAAGAAGGTTTGATGGTTACATCTGCCTTAATACCAGAGATTTCTTCTGTTGCACTAACAGATAACAAACCATCTGCATCTACTTGAAATTCCACGCGGATGCGTGCATTACCAGCTACCATCGGCGGAATACCTCTAAGCTCAAACCTTCCAAGGGAACGACAATCTTTTACCAATTCACGCTCACCTTGCAAAACATGAACACTCATGGCAGTTTGCCCATCTTTAAAGGTGGTAAATTCTTGTGCACGGGCAATAGGAATGGTTGTATTTCGATGCACGACTTTTTCTACCAACCCACCCATGGTTTCTAACCCTAAAGATAGCGGTAATACGTCCAATAACAACATATCGTTTTTTGACTTATTACCAGCCAAAAGGTTCGCTTGAATTGCCGCACCTTTAGCGACCACTTCATCTGGATTAATACTACATAAAACTGGCTTGTTAAATAAATCACCGACCATTTCTCTTACTAACGGCATGCGTGTCGAACCACCCACCATAATCACATCCCTAATTTCACCCATTTCCACTTGTGCATCTCTAACAGCGCGTTTGGTTAATAGCAAGGTGCGCTTAATCAAAGTCTTAGATAAAGACTCAAACTTGGTCTTGGTAATGCGATAAGGCGCCTCTATACAGTCAAATTCGGCGTAATCACTTTGTGTTAGGGTTTCCTTCGCTGTACGTGCAAATTGCTTAATTTTCTGCATCTGAGTTGGTGTTAGCTCACCCAAATCTAAGGTGGCAATACAATCATCAATAATCAGCTGATCAAAATCATCACCACCGAGCGCAGAGTCTCCGCCAGTGGCTAATACTTTAAACACACCTTTTTGAAAACTTAAAATAGAAACATCAAACGTGCCACCACCTAAGTCATAAATCGCATGAATACCGGCTTCACCTGATTCTAGGCCATAAGCAACAGCAGCTGCAGTCGGCTCGTTTAATAAACGTAGCGTATTTAAACCAGCTAGGGTTGCTGCATCTTTAGTAGCTTGGCGTTGTGCATCGTTAAAATAGGCCGGAACCGTAATCACAGCGCCAACTAAATCACCACCCAGCGCTTGTTCGGCTCTTGCTTTAAGTGATGACAAGATACTTGATGAGATTTCAACGGCGCTCAAATCACCCATGGCTGTATGGAATAAAACATTGTTGCCATTTTCAACCAGTTGATAAGGGCAATTCTTAAACTCAATCACTTCTTTGTAGCCCAGACCCATAAATCGTTTAACTGAAACAATGGTATTGGTAGGATCGGTTTTTGCATACGGGCAAGCATCACAACCAACAGTGAGTTTGTTATCTTTTCCACAATGAACAACCGATGGCAAAATTGCTTCATTATTCTCATCAGTTAAGACGGTGCTCACACCACTCATGACTGAGGCTACTAGTGAATTAGTCGTACCTAAATCAATACCGATTGCCAGCTTATGCTGGTGTGGTACGCTTGATTGCCCCGGCTCTGATATTTGTAATAATGCCATATTCTATTCTAAAGCCATTCGTCCATCAGTTGATTAGCTTGTGTATTCAACTGTGTATAAAACTTTAATTCTCTCACTAGATTCTTAATTTTATCAAACTCATTAAGTTCAAATAATTGCTTAACTTGTTCTATATTTTGTGTCACCTTCTGACTCACTTGTTCAATAAAATCATCGAGTGCTAATTCGTCTTTATCGACTTCTAACGATTCTAATTGCTCTCTTAAGGCTATTTGATTCATTAAAAAGTCCATATCCATTTGTGTGTCTTTCTCATCAAAGGCGTTAATGTCTTGTAATTCTAACAAGTAGGTTGCTCGCAACAAAGGGGATTTTAACGTGTCATAGGCTGTATTAATCAGCGATGTATTCTGCAGGGCAATGGATTTTTCTTTATCACTTTTAGTGACAAAATTATCTGGATGAAATAGTGAAATTTGTGACTGATAAGCCTGTTCTAGACTGGTTAAATCTATTGCAAAATTAACCTCTAAAGAGAATAACTCAAAGTAGTTTTGCATAGCGGAAAAAAGCTAAACGGTGAATGATTCGCCGCAACCACATTCGGCCTTGGCATTCGGATTGTTAAACTCAAATCCTTCGTTCAAACCTTCCTTAACAAAATCAACCTCAGTACCATCTAAGTAAATCAAGCTTTTTGCATCAACAATCACTTTAACGCCGTTGTCTTCAAACACAGTATCATCATCATTTACATTATCGACAAACTCTATGTTATAACCTAAGCCAGAACAACCAGTGGTTTGCACAGACAAACGAATACCCATACCTGAACCGCGGTTGGCCAAAAAACCAACAACACGCTCAGAAGCTGTATTTGTTAATGTGATTGACATTTTTTTACCTTAGTTATGCTTTGCTTTTAATGTCGCTAATCGCGGCTTTAATCGCATCTTCAGCCAGTACTGAACAATGAATCTTAACTGGTGGCAGTGCTAACTCTTCTGCAATATCAGTGTTTTTAATTTCTGCAGCTTCATCTAGTGTTTTACCTTTAACCCATTCGGTTAATAACGAACTTGAAGCAATGGCTGAACCACAGCCATAAGTTTTGAATTTTGCATCTTCAATCACGCCATCGTCATTAATTTGAATTTGTAAGCGCATTACATCACCACAAGCCGGTGCACCGACCATACCTGTGCCGACGTTTTTAGCGTCTTTGTCTAATACACCCACATTGCGTGGATTTTCATAATGATCGAGTACTTTTTCACCATATGCCATCTTATTTCTCCTAATAATCCTTTTGTTGTCATTCTAACCCTTTATTGGCTAGATAATCCTTGTATTTTGTATAGTAATTAGTGCGCAGCCCACTCAACTTTACTTAAATCAACGCCATCTTTAAACATATCCCATAATGGCGATAAGTCACGTAATTTTTGCACTTTATCACGCACTAAATCAATTGCCTTATCGATGTCTTCTTCTGTTGTGTAACGGCCAATACTAAAGCGAATAGAGCTGTGTGCCAATTCATCATTCAAACCTAGGGCGCGCAATACATACGACGGCTCAAGACTAGCAGAGGTACAAGCAGAGCCAGAAGACACCGCAATAGAATTAATCGCCATCATCAATGACTCACCTTCTACATAATTAAAGCTGATGTTAAGGTTGCCTGGAATACGTTGAGTGGCATGACCATTAACTTGCACTTCCTCCATGTCGGAAAAGCCTGCCAATAATCGATCACGCAAGACTAAAAATCTTTCATTTTCCTCGATCATTTCTGCCTCAGCAATCGCAAAGGCTTCACCCATACCAACAATTTGATGAGTAGCTAATGTACCTGAACGCATACCACGCTCATGGCCACCACCGTGCATTTGCGCCTCAAGGCGAACACGTGGCTTACGACGCACATACAAAGCGCCCATGCCTTTAGGGCCGTAAATTTTATGTGCTGAAAAACTCATTAAATCAACCGGAAGTGTCGATAAATCAATCGCTACCTTGCCGGCAGATTGCGCCGCATCAACATGGAAAAATACTTTACGCTCACGGCAAATATTGCCAATAGCTTCAATATCTTGAATCACGCCGATCTCGTTATTTACGTGCATGATAGATACCAATAATGTTTGGTCTGTAATCGCAGCCTTTAAAACTTCTAAATCCAATAAGCCGTCTGCCATTGGATCTAAATAAGTGACTTCATAACCTTCTCTTTCTAATTGACGACAAGTGTCTAGTACTGCTTTGTGTTCAGTCTTAAGAGTGATAATGTGATTGCCTTTTTTCTTATAAAAATGCGCAATACCTTTGATTGCCAAGTTGTCTGATTCAGTGGCACCCGAAGTCCAAACAATTTCTCTTGGATCTGCACCCACTAAGCTGGCCACTTGTTTTCTAGCATTTTTTACTGCCGTATCTGCCTGCCAACCATAATAATGAGAATTCGAAGCTGGGTTACCAAAATCGCCATCCATGGTTAAGTATTGCATCATTTTTTCAGCCACGCGCTTATCCACAGGAGTAGTCGCTGAGTAATCCATATATGTAGGTGTTGACATATTCTTTATAGTCCTTTGTTTAGTTGATGATCATCGATCACTTGTTGTAAATTTTTACTGCTTAAAAATGTTCTAATTTGGTCGCTCACTTCACACCAAAGCTGGTGAGAAATACATTGTTTTCCACTATGACAAGTACTCATACCTTTACAACGACGAAGATCGATGTTTTCATCCACAGCTTCGATAATTTGCGTCAAAGTAATGTCTTCTGCTGCTGTATCTAACAGGTAACCGCCACCAGGTCCACGCACACTTTTAACCAGTGCTGCTTTTCTGAGTTTGGCGAATAATTGCTCAAGATAAGACAATGAGATATTTTGTCTTTGTGAGATGATATCAAGTGTAATAGGCTTGCCAGTGCTATTAGACGCCAAATCTAACATGGCTGTGACAGCATAACGACCTTTAGTTGTTAATTGCATACTAGTCCTTTTTTTTAACAGTACATTATTATATACTTAACCAAGTGTTTTGGTCAAGTAAAAAACCCTATTTTTTATAAGGTAAAGCTAAAAAAAGACTATTTGCTTTCGATTTCTAAATCCTTAACATTAATATCATCTTGATCTTTGATGTCAAGTTTTTTAGAGACGACGTTAAGCTGTTCGTCCATATCGTGGATATGTGACAAAATTGAATTAATAGCTTTAACGGTAGGATCATCAACATCAGTACCCACCGCATAGGATTCGAAATGATCTGATTTTGTTTTAGAGTCTTTCAGCACGCGCGCAGGCACACCAACAACAGTTTGAGCATTATCAACTGATTTAACCACTACTGAGTTAGATCCAACACGAACATCATCACCCAGAGTAATCGGGCCTAAAATTTTAGCGCCAGCACCAATCACTACATTGTTGCCTAATGTTGGATGGCGTTTGCCTTTTTTCCAGGTGGTTCCACCTAGAGTAACACCATGATAAAGCGTACAATCATCGCCAATTTCAGCTGTTTCGCCAATCACTACGCCCATACCATGATCAATAAAGAAGCGTCGACCAATAGTCGCACCAGGGTGGATTTCAATGCCTGTGAACCATCTGGCCAACATAGAAATGAATCTGGCTAACCATTTAAGTTTTAATAGCCACAGCCGATGCGTCAAACGATAAAACAACATCGCTTGCACACCGGAATAAGTGGTTATTATTTCGAAGGTATTTCTTGCCGCAGGGTCGCGATCAAATACACTTTGAATGTCTTCAATAAATTTCATGGACAAATTATATCATAGAGCACTTATAAACTTAATAAGGCATCTCTAATCAATAATCAATAACAGACTTAAAGCGCTTGTAGTTCCATAAATATTGCTCTGGCTTGACTTTAACCAAACTTTCAATCGCCTGATTCATCAAAATTACGTCGTCTTTAAGCTCGCCAGAATCTGACAAAATATTCACCGGCTTTAAATTTAACTCATATCCTTTGCCTTTGTCAAGACGTGTTGCCCAAGTCATTAAGACTTTGGCGTTATTTCTTCTGGCAAGTTTGACTAATAGTGTCATTGTGCGCGCATCATGGTTAAAAAATGGCGCCAGAACGCCACCCTCTTCGCCTGGATCTTGATCGGGCAAAATACCAATTAACTCATTTTTTGCCAATGTTCTTTGCAGTTTAATCACGCCTTTTTTATCAGCAGTTGCCATTGACAAGCCATTTTGTTGTCTTTTAGAAATTAAGCAAGCCTCCTGCTCAGACTTTCTTAATGGCTTGTATAAAAAGGTTACCGGCTTGGTTAATGACAATACTCTGCCAGTAATTTCCCAACAGCCAAAATGTGGCACTAATAAGACAACCGGTACATCGCTTTTTAAATGATCTATACCGGTGGTTTTAGTAATATAAGTAGCGTTATTTTTAAAGCTATTAAACCAAATAAAGCCAGATTCACTCAAGCCTTTGCCAGTTTCAATTAAAGACTTTTTAATAAGATCTTGCTGTTCTGCCTCACTCAAATTAGCAAAACAAGCTTGTATGTTCTTACTTACTACTGATTTAGAATCGCTATTTGTTAAGTATAGGTATCGACCAATCATAGCGCCAATAAAATGATTGACTCTAAGTGGCAAGATCGAGAAAAAAGTTAAGATAAATTTAATCATCAAGCAAATCCTTAGTCTCATCCAACATTGGCTTCATTGCACTGAGTAGATTTTTATACAAGCTAGGAATGCGTTTTTCCTCTTCTAGCAACCACTGTTTAAAATATTCTCGCTCAGTAGGCATACTAAAGCAAGCTGGGCAAGAGTCAGCAATCACCGGTAAATTTGCTGTTGCGGCAAAATCAGACAATTGACGTTCACGTACATACACCATAGGACGAATAATACGTAAATCTTTAGCGTCGTTAATATAATGTGCTTTCATGGTTTGAATCTTACCATTGTGGCACATCGACATCATTAAACTCTCGCTTAGATCATCTAAATGCTGCCCTAGAGCCAAAACGTTATACCCTTCTCGTCTGGCCACCTGATACATTAAACCACGCTTAATTCGAGAACAAAATGAACAATAAGAATCTCCTTTCATACTCTCTTTGGCTTGTTCCATAATCGGAAACTCTTCAAAAAAATACGGCGTGTCAAATTGCTTAAAAAATACTTCAAGCGCTTGCGGCTCAAAACCCTCAACTTGTGGGTCGACAGTTATTACACCTAGTTCAAACTTAACTGGAGAATGGCGTTGAAAATGACGCAAGATATGAAACAAGCTAAGGGAATCTTTGCCACCAGAAACTGCCAATAAAATCTTATCGCCAGCCTTAATCATGCCAAAATCACTAATGGCACGGCCAACAGGTTTAAGCAATAGTTTGGGTAAATTTATGCGCGGTAAAACCATTGTTTTTGTCTTTTTAAAGTGTCTTTAGTTAGATCATCGGCAATGCTTAAAGTGCAAAATGTTGGCGCACTGTTGGCTATTGTAACGCTTAGTTCACTTAATAATTCGTCTCTTAAAATACCAACTTGGATTGTACTTTTTTCAGCGTAAGAGTCAATCGCATTCGCTAAATCTTTAGCTTGCACTTTAATACTATCAATACTCATGATCTTATCGCCAACATACAAACCCGACGCCTGAGCACAAGTACCATCTAATACGTGCGTAATGCTGGCAAATTCTTGGGCTTTGTCAATACCAATGCCAAAGTTAGATAACTCCCCTTTCTTATGACTAAATTCACAATTGATACCTACGTAGTCAAACGCTTGTTTGAGTGGCAGCTCACTCACGCCATATAAATAATCATTAAAGAATTCAGTGAAATCACTTTGGGTTAAATGCGCAACAACTTGTTGTACCGTGTCATCTTCTAAGCCAGTATCTTGATAATTACCCCAAATCAACTTTAATACATCATCAAGTGATTGTTGGTCATTACTACGTTTGCGTATCTCAATATCCAATACAAAGGCTAATAAAGCACCCTTAGTGTAATAGCTGACAATCGCATTCGGTGCATTTTCATCTTGCTGGTAAAACTTAGTCCAGGCATCAAAACTCGACTCAGCCAACGACTGCCTATAACGACCCTGGCTCTTTTGTACTCGGGTTAGTGTTTGAGCAAATAAAGTTAAATACTGCTCTGGCGATAATAATTTAGTACGTAATAACGACAACTCATCATAATACGAGGTAAAGCCTTCGAAAATCCACAACTGCTCAGTGTAATTTTCCCGCCCCAAATTAAGTGCATGAAAACTCGCTGGCTTGATGGTTTTAATCCACCAAGCATGAAAATATTCATGCGAACAAAGCGCCAAAAATCTTGTGTAATCAGAGTTAATTTCAGGCTTGTCTTGTGTCGGCAACTCTTTTCTAGAACAAATCAAACTGCTAGATTTTTTGTGCTCTAAACCACCATAAGCTTTAGTTCTTACTAATGTTAGAAATAAGTACTCATCAAACGGCACTTCACCACCAAAAAAATCAATGTGGTGCTCGCAAATTCGCATTAAATCAGCTCTTAATCTGGCAACATCAGTTACATGCCGACCAGTCAATGTCATCGAATGTGGTATGCCACTGACTTCAAATTCAAAGCGAGTAAAATCAGCCATCTCTACTGGATGATCAATCAAATCCTGGTAATTATCAGCTTGATAAATCTCGAAGCCTTTATGTTTTGATTTAAGCTTTAATGTGGTGGCACAACTCCAATCACCTAACATCTTGCTTGTTGGATAGTTAATCACTAACTCACACGGGCTATCTTCAAAGCCAAGAGGTTTTAAAAACACACTGCTGCCATTAAAGAAGGCGCGCTCATGAGTTAAATAAGCACAACGCACTGACAAATCAAAAGCATACAATTCGTATTGTAATGTTATGTTTTCACCACAAGGCTGAGTAATCCAATGATTTTTATCTAGTTTTTTAATGGCGATTTTTTCACCACAACTTTGTGCACTAATACTAACAATATGCTTGGAGAAATCTCGGATCAAATAACTACCTGGAATCCAGTTTGGCAATGAAAAGACTTGCCCCAACGGGTTAGGGTTATCAAGCGTTAACTCAACTTGAAAAATATGTGCGTGTAAGTCTTTAGGGGTGAGTGTGTATCGAACGATATTTTGACTCATTGAACCAATTGATCAATTGTTGCTTTGAAATCCAATACTGCCTTTTGGTAATTTGTAGCCACCTGCGCATAACCAAGCTGAGCATTCTGTTCGTTATTTTGCGCGCTAATCACAAAGCTTGCCTGGCCACTACCATTAGCATAACGATCTCTCTCCTCTACTGTTCTAGCTTTAGCAATTGCAATTTGCTTTTTATTGGATTTAAGCATCTTCATTAGTAAGTTAATTTTTTCTTTAAGCGTAACTGCTTTCACATTAAGATCAAGCAATTGCTCTTGCTTATATTGCGTCAAGCGTGCCAATTTTATTTCTGCTTTTTTAATATTATTATTACTTTTAACCCCACCAAGCGGATACGACAATCCCAAACCAACATTCCAGGTGGTGCTTTGATTTTCTAACGAATTTGAATAATTAGTATTTTCTCCATCGCTTACTAAGCCTAAATTTAAATCTAGTTTTGCTTGAGATTCATTCTTAAAACTACGCAGCTGTCGCTTCAAGGTTTTTTGATCTAAGGTGGTAATTTTCAAGACTCTAGTACTGCTTAATGATTGCATATCTTTAGCGATATAAGCTTTATACAAGTCCATTTTGGCGACTGCTTGATCAAAGCTAAGTGCTAACGTAATGGCGATTTCATGGCGCAATAGGGCTAGATCTTGCTGTGCTTGTAACAACTGCTGCTGCGCCCTTTGGTAAGCATCTTCTTGCAATAAAACATCAACTTTATCAACAACAGAGGCGGCAAATTTTTGCTTAACTAGGTTTAGCTCTTGCTCAGCCAAAACCAGTCGGCGCTCATTGATTAACTGCTGTTCTTGAGCGTAAGCCAAATCAACAAAACGCTTGAGTTTTTTAAGAATGAAATTCTCTTCTTGTTCAAGTCGATCTAGTGTGTTTTTATCAATGGCAATTTGAGCAACATCCCCATCAAGCTGATCATTCACACCATATCGGTTACGTAATAGTGGATATGTGTAATCTAGTGAAAACTTATTACGTGTTGTATCAACATCTTTGCTCTTATCTTTCCAAGTGTGTTTAAAGGTGATGTCGCTACCAGAGTTTGCAATTTTTCGAGTTGCAGAAACATCAACCGAGGTTGTGTTTAGCTTATTGTAAGTGCTTGATGATACATCGCTAGCATTTTCATTTTTATAATTACTATCAATTGCAACAATCCAATCTTCATTAGCGGTGGTTAGACGCTTTTCAACTTGTTTAATTTGGCTTGATAATGCTTGTTGCTCAAAAAAAGGATGAATGCTTTTTAGTCGTTCAACAAATTCATGCTCGCTAATTGCTTGTGCACCAAAGCCAGTTGACAATATTACAACAGCGATAAAAATTTGCTTCATTCTGGTACAGCTTTTTTAATTTCACTAATGATAGCGTAAAGCTTTTTACCTGTAGTGTCAATCACCACATCGGCAACCTCTTGATAAAAACCCTCTCTAGCCTCTACCAAATCACGAATAGTTTGCTCTCGATTGTCTGACTGTTCTAGCAAAGGGCGTGATTTAGAATTGGCTGTGCGCTTTACTAACTGCGCAATACTAGAGGATAAATACACCACAAAACTACCCTGCTTTAATAATGCCCTATTCTCTTCTTTAATAACGATGCCACCGCCAGTAGCAATGACAATATTAGAAATCTCACACAAATCTTTCAGCATTTGAGTTTCGCGCTTGCGAAACCCTTCTTCACCTTCTACATCAAAAATATGATCAATGGCCACACCGGTTCGGGCTACAATTTCAAAATCAGAATCAAAGAAATCACGTTTTAACACGCAAGCAAGGCGACGACCAACCGAAGTCTTGCCAGAACCCATCGGGCCGACTAAAACAACATTGGTTGGCTGGTTACCCATGATATGGTCAAGGGCAATTAAGCCAGTTGATAACTTGCGCCACAATACGGGCAAGCGGCTTTGCCTTGTGAATCAAATTTCAAAAAAACCTTGGGATGCATATTCCACTTTTGCGCATTTTTTGGTGGACAATGAAACGGTAAATCTTTAGCCTCGACCGTAGAATGACTAACGTGCTTTTGCTGAAAATCATCGACTGTACTCATTTACACACTCCTTTAGCTATCCAACCTTTGTATTGATCATTACGACCATAAACACAATCAAAGTACAAAGTTTGTAATTGCTCAGTGATTGGCCCGCGTGTGCCAGTACCGATTGTGCGATTATCCAGTTCACGAATTGGCGTAACTTCAGCCGCAGTGCCGGTAAAGAAAGCCTCGTCCGCACAATACACTTCATCGCGCGTAATGCGTTTTTCAACAACTTGGTAACCTAAGTCTTTCGCCAAAGTAAAGATAGTGTCACGCGTAATACCTGCTAATGCTGAGGTCAAATCAGGCGTGTAAATAACACCATCACGAACAATAAAGAAGTTTTCACCACTGCCTTCAGCCACAAAACCATCCACATCTAACAACAGTGCTTCGTCATAACCATCAGTCAATGCCTCTTGAAGTGCCAACATTGAGTTAATGTAGTTACCGTTTGCCTTGGCTTTTGTCATGGCAATATTAACATGATGGCGTGTATAGCTAGAAGTACGAATACGAATGCCGTTTTTCATGTTATCCTCGCCCAAGTAAGCACCCCACTCCCACGCAGCAATGATTGTATGTACTTTTAAACCATCTGCACGTAAGCCCATACCTTCGGAGCCATAAAAACTCATTGGGCGAATATAGGCACTATCAAGGTTGTTTTTAGCCACAGCGTCTTTTTGCGCTTGGTTAATCTCTTCTTTAGAAAAACCAATATCCATATTCATGATCTTGGCAGAATTAAACAACCGATCCGTATGCTCTTCAATGCGGAAAATCGCAGGGCCGTTGTCAGTTTCGTAAGCACGAACACCTTCAAACACACCCATACCATAATGAAGTGTGTGTGTAAGTACGTGAACTTTGGCATCGCGCCAATCAACCCACTCACCATCAAACCAAATCAAACCATCTCTGTCATCAAATCCTGGCATCTTTATTCCTTATCTAATTCAAACGCGTTGTGTAATGAACGCACTGCTAATTCTAAATATTTTTCATCAATTACAACCGATATTTTAATCTCTGAAGTAGAGATCATTTGAATATTAATATTCTCTTGATGTAATACTTCAAACATCTGCGCTGCAATGCCTGCGTGTGAACGCATACCAATACCCACTAAAGACACTTTAACCACTTTATCATCGGTTTGCACACCCATAGCACTAAGTTCATCACAAATACCTTGTAAGATCGCTTGTGCTTTATCAAAATCATTACGATGCACGGTAAAGGCAAAATTAGTTAAGCCTTCACGTGCCGAAACACTTTGCACAATCATATCAACTTCGATATTCGCCTCACTAATCGGCTTTAAAATTTTAAAAGCAATACCAGGCTCATCTGGCACACCAATCAAGCTTAACTTAGCCTCATCAATATTGTGCGCAATGCCTGAAATAACGGCTTGTTCCATAATGTTTTCCTCGCTGGTAATTAATGTACCTTCAGGGTTGTCAATCAATGATGACAACACCCTTAAAGGTACTTTGTATTTTGATGCAAACTCAACTGAGCGAATTTGCAAAACTTTTGAGCCAAGCGACGCCATCTCAAGCATTTCTTCATAGCTCACAGTATTCATTTTTCTCGCCTTTGGCTCAATGCGCGGGTCTGTCGTATATACGCCGTCCACGTCAGTATAAATTTGACACTCGTCAGCATTCAGCGCTGCAGCCAAAGCCACAGCTGTAGTATCAG
Organism: Gammaproteobacteria bacterium; assembly: GCA_029243595.1. GTDB lineage: Bacteria > Pseudomonadota > Gammaproteobacteria > PS1 > Pseudothioglobaceae > Thioglobus_C. Next base: position 50,569 of record JAQWRQ010000026.1, read on the forward strand.
ATCCACCACGCCCTAGCGTAGTAATATGCCCTTGTTCATCCACACCTTGAAAACCAGCTACAACCACAACCTTACCATCATCCAAGCTTTCACGAATACGATGATCATCAATCGACTTAATGCGCGCCTTACCATGCTCACTATCCGTAGTAATACGCACTTGTGAACCTGTATACGATATCGCATCACAACCTAGCGCTTGCAAAGCCATACTAAGCAGCGAAATAGTCACCTGCTCACCAGTCGTCAACAACACATCCATCTCTCTCAAAGACGGTACATCTTGTACGTCTCTAGCAAGTGCCGTCATACGGTTGGTTTCACCACTCATCGCAGACACACTAACAACCAGTTGATCACCGCCATCGGCAAAGGCTTTAATCTTTTTAGCGACGGCCTGAATCCTCTCAACTGAGCCGACTGAAGTGCCGCCATATTTTTGTACAATCAATGCCATCGCTTAACAATTAATCAATAATGCATGAATTATACGTTAGCAACACTATTTTCAGCAATAAAAAAAGCTTGCCGAAGCAAGCTTTTTAATAATATTTTTTACTGTTTTATTTACTTCTTATTGCCAAACACATACTTTGGTTTGAAGATGTAGACCAATAGCGGGATGATAGTTAAAGCAAGAACCACATCAATAATCAACGCTTCAGAAATAAACACACCTAACGCCCAAGTATTGGCTAACTGAGTCATGAGTAGTGGAATGAAACTTGCAAGCAATACAATAATCGATGCAAATACTGCCGCACCGGTTGTCTCCAATGTATTTCTTAACGATTCAACCCACTGCCCACCTGTGGCCTGCATTTCCTCTTTTAAGCGAGAGATCATGTAAATACCATAGTCAACACCTATACCCATCGCAATCGATAACGATACCAAGGTTGCAAAGTGAAGATTACCCGACCAATTTTCAACACTGGTAAAGTAAGCGCCAAGGCCATATTGACCAAAGAGAGTTATCAATAACGTACCAGTCAAAATCGCTGCAACCAATGGCGAACCAAAGATCAGTGCTGCAATAATGAAAATTGCAAGTGCTGTAATCAATGGAGATGACAAATATTCTTGTACGGCAACATCATGTGTGGCTTCAGTCGCACCCAAGAAACCACCAACTGCTACGGTATCAGTACCGCTGTCTTCGATAGTAACTGTCTTGCCACTCTCAGGCATGTGCACGACATCACCCGACTTAAAGCCCCAGGTTACTAAATCAAATCCCGGCTCGTGCTGATGCTCTTTAAAGAACTGTTGAATATCTTTAACCGTTTGGTGGGTTTTAACTGGATCCATGGTATTTACAAAGCCCATAATCACACCTTCATTCCAACCTTTAGCAACGAATGAATCTAAATCACCGGCATTAGTATTCGCCTCTAACAAGCCGTTAAAGCCGGTCACGATTTCATTTGCATCAGGCACCCATTCAGGGTCTTCAGGGTCACCGAACACATCCATATTAGCATTAATAAATGCTTCATTTGGCACATGGAAGTACTTCAGATCTGGTTCTTGCCCTTCTGGTGTCATCATTAACATGTTGACAATTTTCATAAACTGAATGTATGAACCAGTAAAGCCGATGTTAGGATGAGCCCTCATCCAATCTTCAGTTTTTTCAATCGCCGCTTGAACCTCAGCATTGTTAAATGCACCTTGCGGGTCATCTTCATCCTCATCCCAACAAGGGGTACCTGGCGCTTGCGAACCATCATATTCACAAGCTGGTAGCATTGGGAAGTGCTCAGGCTTGCCTTTAATAGGAATATTCACTGAAATCACACCCGGCATAACCTCACCTAGGCGGCGCAGATCAATATTCGCATCTGAATCATATTTAAACGCAGCACGAGAATAGTTAATACCAACTTCCACACCTGGCATTGCTGACTCTTCTGTTGGACTCAGTACTTTGGTTTGTACTGTACTCCACGCTACAAGCGCTACAATCATACCAATTGGAATGATCTTCATCTTGCCAGTGATAACACTAGTTAGTGTTTTTGCCATGCCTTTTTCAAAGGCTGAAGCCTCAGTCATTGAAGCGTCACGCTCAGTTTCTTTGCCTGGGAACATCGCCATTAAAATTGGCGCAACCGTGGTTGTGGTAATCAAAATAGTCATCATGCCAAACATGCCAAAATACGCATAGGCTTTGTAGAACGAGATATCGACAAACGACAAAGTAAAGAAACCCACCATGTCTGTCACAATCGCCAGTGTTGCAGGGATAATCGTCGTCGCAATGGCTTTTTCTGCAGCTGTTAGTGGCTTAATGCGTTTATCACTGTGTAGCTCACTTTGATAACGCCTGACCACTTGCACGGCGTGACCGGTACCAATCGCTAGTAATAGCATTGGTGTTAGCACCATCATCGTTGTCAACTTATAAGCGGTAAAGCCCATTAAGCCAAGGGTGATAATAATAGTTGCAACCACACCAATCAGTGGGAATACCGAACCTCTCCAGCCTTTATTGAGATACCAAAGCATCGCAACCACGATTAAGAATGAAATCGCAAACAACCACCATTTTTGTACTAAGTCATACAACATAAAGGCTAAGAAGTACGGCTCA
>JAQWRQ010000028.1 GCA_029243595.1 Gammaproteobacteria bacterium
TGCGCTTTATGCTTGCGTCAAAGACGGTTTAATTGATGCCGGCTTAAATGAACACTGTGTGCAATTAATTGACACCACTGATCGCGAAGCAGTGACTGAGCTTGTTAAAGCCAGTGATTACGTTGATGCCATTATTCCACGTGGTGGAAAAGGTCTAGTTGAAGCCATTAGTGAGAGTGCCAAAGTGCCTGTAATTAAACATTTGCATGGTGTTTGTCATACGTACATTGACAAAGATGCTGACACAAAAAAAGCCATCCGCATTGCCTTTAATGCCAAAACACGCCGTTATGGTGTGTGTAATGCCATGGAGACTCTGCTGGTGCATGCATCAGCAGTTGGTAGAGTATTGCCTGAGCTAATTGCAGAATACATTGCTAAAGGCGTAGAGCTTAGAGGTTGTGAGCAAACACAACAACTCTCAGATCAAATCATTGCGGCAACGGAAGAAGATTGGGACACCGAATACTTGGATGCAATTCTATCTATTCGTATCGTCAACTCAATGAGCGAAGCCGTTGACCACATTGATCAGCACGGCTCTGGCCATACCGAGTCTATCGTCACTGAAAATTACACATCCGGTCGTCGCTTTATCACTGAGGTCGATTCATCATCAGTGATGATCAACGCCTCCACCGGATTTGCCGATGGCTTTGAGTATGGTCTTGGCGCAGAAATTGGCATTAGTACGGATAAATTCCATGTCCGTGGCCCAGTTGGGCTAGAGGGGCTTACCTCACAAAAATTCATCGTCCTAGGCGATGGTCATACAAGAAACTAAACAATCATGAATACAGAACAAACATTAGCCGTTTTCCAGCGCGGTGCTGATGAAATATTGCCAGTTGATGAGTTAAAGAAAAAGCTTGCTAAAAACAAACCTTTACGCATTAAAGCAGGTTTTGATCCAACAGCGCCTGATCTACATTTAGGACATACAGTATTAATCAATAAACTCAAACAATTGCAAGACTTGGGTCATGAGATTTTATTCCTGATTGGTGATTTCACCGGCATGATTGGCGACCCAACTGGCAAGAGTGCTACACGCCCGCCACTCACCCAAGAACAAGTGGTTGAAAATGCTCAATCTTACCAAGACCAAGTATTTAAGATTCTAGACAAAGAAAAAACCAAGGTTGTTTATAACTCTGAGTGGATGAATAAAATGTCATCTGCTGATATGATCAAACTTGCTTCTCAGCAAACCGTTGCTAGAATGTTAGAGCGTGATGATTTTTCCAAGCGTTATAAATCTGGCAAAAGTATTTCTATTCATGAATTCCTCTACCCACTCATTCAAGGTTACGACTCTGTTGCTTTAGAATCAGATGTTGAACTCGGTGGTACTGACCAAAAGTTCAATCTTTTGATGGGTCGTGAACTACAAAAACAAGCCAAGATGGAACAGCAAGTGATTCTTACTATGCCAATTTTAGAGGGGTTAGACGGCGTGCAAAAAATGTCTAAGTCGCTCGATAACTACATTGGTATCGATGACAAACCAGATGACATGTTTGGAAAAATTATGTCTATCTCTGATGAGCTTATGTGGCGTTACCTTGAGCTACTCAGTTTCGAGACACTCGAAACTATTGCTAGCTGGAAAGCAGAAGTAGAAAATGGTGAAAACCCAAGAAACATCAAGTTCCGCCTAGCTGAAGAAATCATCACGCGCTTCCATAGCTCCGATGATGCCAAGCAAGCACAACAAAACTTCATTAATCGCTTTGCCAAAAACAAAGTACCAGATGAAATGCCAGAATTTAATTTTGATTCAGGCATCAAAATTGCCAACCTATTAAAAGATGCTGGCTTAGTTAACTCTACTTCAGATGCCTATAGAATGATCAAAGAAGGCGCTGCCAAGATTGAAGGCGAGAAAATTACTGATCGTAATCTTGAGCCCGAATCAGGCACGGCTATCTACCAAGTTGGTAAACGCAAGTTTGCAAGGGTAACAATCGCATAAAAATGTTATAATACCCACTCCAGGGGATGACATGGCTTCGACGAGGAGTTGGATCTCAAGGACGCATGCCGAGGATAAAGATAGCTCGTTAAAACGCTCTTTAAAAAGATAGTTGCAAACGAAAACAACTACGCTCTAGCTGCATAGCTAGCCGCTCCCTTGAGATTGTCTGTGTTTCTTGGATAGCGGTCGCTTACAGACTCGCTAGGATTATTTGTTCCAGATAATTCGGTTAAAACTTTAGGAAATCGCTACTTACATCCCTGATGGTCGGGTGGTAGGCGGCTAACTCAAATAGACCAAGCTAAGCATGTAGACTCTTTGTTTGAAGGTTTTCGGACGCGGGTTCGATCCCCGCCATCTCCACCAATATTAACTCTCACTACGAAAATTTATAAAGTAATTATAGAAAGCATTGACAAATTGGCTTCTATTGCTGTATAATAATCAGAATATTATAGACTTATAATAAAGTTATTTAGAAACTAACAGCGGTTTCTACAAATACAAAGATACCAATGGCGGTATAAAAAGTAAGACAACGAAGTCCTTTTAAATTCATTAAAAGGAAAATATGAAAAATCTAATTATAGTTGGCACTGGTATGTCAGCAATGCGAGTAGTTGATGAAGTATTAACGCTCAACCCCGCCAAATATCAAATTACACTAATCGGTGAAGAAAACTACCTTCCTTATAACAGGATAATGCTTTCACCTGTTTTATCAGAAGAAAAAACGTTTCAGGATATCATCACTCACGATGATAAATATTTCAAGGAAAACAACATTACCTTTAAGCCAGGTTTAAAGGTAATAGATATCCACAAAGATGATAAAAATGTTTTGTTATCAAACGAAGAAGTATTGCATTATGATAAGTTAGTTTTGTGCACTGGATCTACATCATTTATCTTGCCAATACCTGGAAATAACATAGATGGTGTAATCTCATTTAGAGACATTAATGATGTTAAATTTATGAAATCCGCACGAGGCAAAAGTGCTGTAGTTATTGGCTCTGGTTTGCTTGGATTAGAAGCGGCAAATGGATTAAATGAATTAGGATTCTTGACTACTGTTATATCAAATGTTGGTTCACTTATGGACAGACAACTAGATATAGAATCAAGTAAATTATTACAAACATCCTTAGAAGGTAAGGGGATTAAGTTCAGGTTTAATACAAATACTAAAGAAATACACAGCAAATACGATAAAGTAAGTTATGTAGAATTTGAAGACGGCAGTGAGACGACCACCGACTTAGTTATAATGGCAGTAGGAATTACTCCTAATGATTCATTGGCAAAAGGTTCTGGTATCAAATGCAACCATGGAATTCTAGTTAATGACCATATGCAAACTTACAGTGAATTCACGGACGATTGGGATTCATCAATATATTCAGTTGGTGAATGTGTATCGCATAAAGGAACTAACTTTGGCCTGGTAGCGCCATTATTTGACCAAGCAGCAGTTTGTGCCAGTCATTTAGTAGGGATCTCAGAAAAAATATTTAACTCTAAGGAGTACCCTACTCGTTTAAAAATATCAGGAACAGATGTATTTTCCGTGGGTGATTTTACAAGCAAAAGTGACGACGTTTTAATTTCATTTGATGAAGCAAATATAACACGTAAAAGGTTAACGATTAACAATGATATTTTAACTAGCGCTGTATTAATTAGTGACTCAAGTGATGGTTTATTCTACGAGAAACTAATCAGTAACAAAACAAATATATCAAATATCAGAAAGACTTTATTGTTTGGTGATATCAGAACAAATACGGATGAAGTTGGTAATGCAACTGAACTAATGCCTAATGACGAGCAAGTATGTGGTTGTCTAGGGGTGTCAAAGGCTGATATTATCAAATCGATACCATTCTGTTCTAGTTTTAGTGAGGTTCAAAAAGAAACTGGGTGTGCAACTGGGTGTGGCGGGTGTAGGACTGTTGCTACACAAATATACGATTTTGTAACTGGTTTAGATACTATTGAAAAACTTGCCCTTTGTGATTGCACAACATTATCAACTGAAGAAGTAAGAGCTCATATCAGAGGGCTAGAAGAGATAAAAACAGTTAATGAAGTTAGGGAAAAATTAAATTTCGATGGTTCTTGTGATAAGTGTAGTAGTGCAATTAACTATTACTTATCTTCACAGTTTGATGAACTATATGTTCATAGTAATAAAAACAGCCCTCACAATGAAATGATGCATGCCAATTTACAAAATGACGGCACTTATTCTATTGTGCCACAAATGCAGGGCGGACTAACCACACCAAGTGAACTAAGGGCTCTCGCTGATATTGCTGTAAAGTATGAAGTTCCAACTGTGAAAATTACTGGTGGTCAGCGTATTGATTTACTTGGTATTCCTGAAGATAACCTGAAACCAATGTGGAAAGAGATTGCTAATGCAGGCATGGAGTCTGGTTATGCATACGGAAAGGCAACAAGAACATGTAAAAGTTGTGTCGGAAAAGAGCACTGCTTAATGGGAACACAGGACTCTATAGGTTTGGCAATCAAAATGGAGAATGCAGTTTGGTCGCATTTTATGCCACATAAATTTAAAATGGGTGTAAGTGGTTGTCCGCGTAATTGTGCTGAGGCAACGATTAAAGATTTTGGTGTGATTTGCACCGAAAAAGGTTATGAAATTCATGTTGCTGGTGCTTGCGGTATTCGCACCAAGGCATGTTTAAAAGACAGGTTCTTCGAAACTGAAGATGAGGTGGTCGAGTATCTTAAGGCATTTGTTCAGTTATATAGAGAAGAAGCAAACTATTTGGAGCGGGTGATGCACTTCGAAGAGAGGGTAGGTTTAGATTATATTCAAAATAAACTGGACACTGATGAGATGATTAAATTCTACTCAAGCAGACTACCAAAAACTAATGCAAATCCATGGATGGATCGCGTGTAATCTAGAATAACATTGACTAACATGCTAACGAAGGTAATGAGCAATGCTATATTATAAAGGAGATAACTAATGAGTTATTTAGTACCAACAGATGTCGTCGAGAAAATGGTCATAGCCGGCGCAATGAAAATGAATATGACCACAAAAACAACTTTAATTAGAGCGATAATGGCAGGTGCAATCTTAGGATTAGCCGCTGTATTTGCAATTACAGTTGCAATTAAAAGTGGGTCAGCAGTCGCTGGTGCTGTGTTATTCCCAGTAGGATTTATTATGCTAATCCTATTTGGATATGATTTGCTTACAGGAGTTGTTGTGCTTGGACCATTAGCGGTACTTGCTAAACGAAACTGCGCTTCAGTAAAAAAGATGTGGAGGATGATTGGACTTGTATTTGTTGGTAATTTCATCGGGGCTGCAATGGTGGCTGTAATGATGTCGTTTATTTGGACATATGGGTTTAGTATTGAACCAGGAAAGGTTGCTTCTAAAATTGCCACTATTGGTGAATCAAGAACAGTTGGATATGCAGCTTATGGTGCAATGGGTTTTGCTACTGTGTTTATTAAAGCAATGCTATGTAATTGGATGGTTTCTCTGGGTGTTATTGGAGCGATGATGTCGAAGGATCTTATGGGAAAAATTCTTGCTATGTGGATGCCAATTATGTTATTTTTCTATATGGGTTTTGAACACTCGATTGTGAATATGTTCTTGTTCCCTGCAGGATTAATTATGGGTGGAGAATTTTCTATAATAGACTATCTTCTGTGGAACGAAATTCCTGTAATCCTTGGAAATGTAGTTGGCGGATTAGTTTTAACTGGACTGCCTCTATACTATGCACATAAAAGAACCGTTGAGGGGAAAGTTGTAAATTCTGAATTTAAGGAAGCCACATTGTAAGATAATTATTAAATATTTTGCAAATATTAAACCCAGCTTTTGCTGGGTTTTTTATCGTTAATATAAACCGTATATGTTGTTATAGTTTAAACGGATAATGTGGCCATCATAACTGCCAATCTAGAAGACCTGTTAATCATTATCTGTCAGTTAGAAGCTATGCCTTAAAAGAATATTAAGTCTGCTTATCTTATCGTTATTCGTTAATTCTACAGCTTCAGCAACTAAATGAAAGTTTTTAGTTAAATCCCTAACAACTTGCAAAGTTAAAAAATTATCATCCATACCTGAACCACATGAAATTTGACTAGTATAGCCAACGCTCGCTCTAGTCGTCTTAGTTAATAACCCTCTAGCACCTACACTAATAGAGTTAAAATTAGCTGTAGTTTTCTCAGTGCTTAATGATGGTGGTGTGTACTCACCATTAAAATAATGAGTTGACGCCTTTAATGTGATATCTGATTTATCGTTCATTGGTATATTTTTGCCAACGCCGAACTCATAAAGCTTACGCTCATAACTAACATCGTTATCAGTTACACGATAGCCTCCCGTAACAATAACTGTATTTTTAAACTGGTGAGAACCTCTAATAAGAAAGCCTTTATTTAAATCTGTGGCTGTGTCTTTAGTGTGACCATATTCGACATAATTATCGTTAAATTCAGCTGCATAACTAGTAACAATACTTAAAGTGCACAATATAAAAACAAAATAATGAGAGATACTTAAATTCACAACTATAATTATAAAACAAAATAGCCTAGAAAAAAATAGTGAAAACACCAAAACTAATCTCTTTTAGATTGATTTTAAGCAATATCGAGCAGAGCTTCCATTGGTGATGGCGAAGTGATTGGAAGTTGCAACACACCATGCACGGGATAATCCACAGCATAGAGCACATTAAGATATTGCATTTCTTTCTTTTTTACCAAGACAATCACTTTAGTATTAGGTGAATACTTAATAAGACTGACCAACAAACCCTCTATGTTGGACTTATAGATGCCGCTATAGTTAGTACTATAAGCATAGAAAAACTCTACTACGATAAAATCTGCTGGTTGCTTTTTAACCAAAGCGGTGGCTTTACGAATACTATTAACTCTAAGCTCTGTGAAACCTTTACGCTGATACAGGGCGCCAAAGTCTGGAAACATCATCGATTCTATAATTGAAACAACGATAGAATTAGACATGACGATTACTTAGTCGTTAATTGAATAACAAGCAACGCCACCTTTTTGTGAGCCAGCTGCAAACATACAGCGCGCATTTGGATTATCAGCCGGGATCCACTCGTACACACGAATATTCCAGCCTGCGGTTTCAATCAAATATTCAGAGCTAGGTTTAACAGTTGTAGCGCCCATGGTGGTCATTTTTTCCCAAAGTCCAGCTTGAGCCGACACTGATAACAAGAATGTTGTGATTAGTGCAATTATTTTAGTTTTCATATTCTATCCTATGTTTTTTTGTTAAATTAGCGCATACCACGTTGCTTTTTAATAAGCTCATAAGCACTAATAATTTCTTGAGTTTTCTCTTTGGCGATTGTCATCATTTCTTCTGGCAAGCCTTTGGCCACTAATTTGTCAGGATGATGCTGTGACAATAATCGACGATAAGCACGTTTGATTTCTTTGTCCGTTAGATTTTTATCCACGCCTAATATCACATAGGCATCGTCAACGCTTAGCTTGCTAGCATGGTTGCTAGTAGCAGCAAACTGCTGGATAAGATTTTCTAACTCGTGAAGTGAAAAGTGTAATTTTTGAGCGATGTATTTAAGTGCGTCGTGCTCTTTATTGTCCAATACGCCATCCGCATAAGCAGATTGGATTTGGATCTCTAAAAACATGCGCACTAGATCTGTGCGTCTATGACTCTCAAGACGGAACTGCTCAAGCACTTCATCTAACTTAAAGTCTGGTTGCTTGCCTTGATTAAACAACTCTTTTGCAACTTTGCGCATATTAGCATCTAGCTGCATGTGTTGCATAACTTGTTGCGCTAGTAGTATTTCAGCTTTTGACACTTTGCCATCGGCTTTGGCAATATAACCCATGACTGAAAATACACCACTAAAAAATGCCGCTTGAACACGCTGCTGATCACCTGGATTAAAGCCTTTGTCAAACCCGCCAAAACTGGCTTTGCTTTTAGCAAAATTACCCGCGAACGCTACACCGAGCATAGCACCGAGTGGCCCACCCAATATAAAACCAAATGCCCCACCTAAAACTGTTGTCCACCAGCTCATATCGCTACCTTATTTCTTTTGAGATTTTTTCTTAGAATCCCAAAAACTTCTTTTTTTATTGGGTTTTTTATCTTTAGAATTACTGTCTTTTCCGTATCTTGGCTTATTACGGGGCTTGTTCTTTTTAGGTTTTTTATTCTTAGGTGGTAATTGATTTTTAAGCGACTCTGGCAAATCATGATCCGGCACAAAGTCATCCACCATAATACGATCTAATTTATTTTGAATAAGGCGCTCAATATCAAACAATTGCTTAGCTTCATCGGCACTCACTAGCGAAATTGCCTCACCTTTTGAGCCTGCACGCCCTGTACGGCCAATACGATGCACATAATCTTCTGGCACGTGAGGAAGATCAAAATTAACCACATGTGGTAGTTGATCAATATCAATACCACGTGCTGCAATATCAGTGGCTACCAACACATTGACCTTACCGGCTTTAAAATCAGCCAGCGCACGTGTGCGTGCGCCTTGCGACTTGTTACCGTGGATGGCTGCTGCTGTAATGCCTTTCTTGCCCAATTGCGTGGCAATACGGTTAGCACCATGTTTGGTACGACTAAACACCAATACTTGATACCAGCCATGATCTTTAATCAGTTTTGTTAATAACCCTTGTTTTTTAGATTTATCTACGGGATGAATCCATTGTTTAACTGATTTAACCGTTGTATTGCGCGGGGTTGTTGAAATCTCAACTGGGTTATGAACTAAAGATTTTGCTAGCTTTCTAATGTCATTAGAAAAGGTAGCTGAAAACATTAACGTCTGTCTTTTAGGAGGCAACGTCTTTAAAATTCTCTTAATATCGGGTAAAAATCCCATATCTAGCATTCTATCTGCTTCATCAAATACGATGATTTCTAGCTCGTCAAATTTCACTGCATTTTGTGAATATAAATCTAACAATCGTCCTGGAGTGGCGACCAAAATATCCACACCACCACGCAATTTTTTCATTTGCGGATTAATCTTAACACCACCAAACACCACTGCTGATTTGAGTGGCAAATGTTTGCCATAAGTAGCAACGCTGTCTTGTACTTGGGCAGCCAGCTCTCGAGTTGGTGTTAATATCAATGTACGTACTTGGTTTGATTTTGTGGGTTGACCTTTTGATAAAAGCTGTAAGATTGGCAAAGTAAAGCCTGCTGTTTTACCTGTACCTGTTTGGGCGGCTGCCATCAAGTCTTTTCCCTCTAGTACAACAGGAATAGATTTTTCTTGAATCGGTGAAGGCTTATCATAACCTTGCTGAGTAACAGCCTTCAGAATAGAGTCTGATAAGCCTAATTTTGAAAATCCCATAGAATAATTAAGATGAATTAAAGAAGTGTATTTTACATTTACCCCGCAAGGGGGTACAAGAGAAACCTATAATAAAGCATATGAATGAGAAGCAACCTATTCAAAGTCCTTGCGTAGATATTTGTAAATACAATAAAAATAACTACTGTATAGGCTGTAAGCGCCATAGTAATGAGATCACTGGCTGGATTAATTACTCAGACTCAATGCGTGAAGCGATTATGCAAGACTTAAAAAGTAGAAACATTGATGAATGAGCTACAACAACATTCAATAGATTGTCCATATTGTGGCGAAGTTATTGAAATAGATGTTGATTGCTCTGAGACAAATCAAAGTTATATTGAAGACTGCTCAGTCTGTTGTCGACCGATTAATATCAATGTTGAAATTGACTTTGATGAACAAGTGAGTGTATTTGTCACTCACGAAAACGAATAAACCTAGGTATTTTCTTCCGGTGTTCTGGCTTTAATACTAAGCGCATGTAGCTCGCCACTATCAATATTCTCACGCACTGCAGCCAATACCATTCTCTGCCTCGCTAATAGCGACATACCTTCAAAAATAGGTGAGACTACCAAGGTTGAACAGTTGCAGCCATCACCATCCATGGTAACTGTTGAGTCTTCAACGCCCGCTTCAAGCTTGGCCTGGATTTCTTCTAAAGTCATAATTAAGCTCCGAATATGCCTTTAAGCATAAAGAAAAATACAATCGACATAATTGCGCCTGCAGGCAATGTAATCAACCATGATAAGAAAATTTTATTAATCACACGTGTATCTAGCGCTGCCAAACCACGTGCCAAGCCAACGCCTAAAACTGCACCTACTAGCACTTGCGTAGTCGATACTGGTAAGCCTGTGCCTGAAGCGATAACAACCGTTGCTGCTGCTGCTAAGGTTGCCGCAAAACCACGTGATGGTGTCAGCTGGGTAATACCGGTACCTACTGTGGCAATTACCTTGTGGCCATAAGTCACTAGACCAAATACAATACCGCCGCCGCCAACAAGCAACACCCAAACCGGTAGCACACTCTTAGCGCCAATCAAACCACCACTTTCAATCACACCATAAATAGCAGCTAACGGGCCAATCGCATTGGCCACATCGTTTGATCCATGGGCGAATGCCATGGCTGCAGCCGTGATGATCATCAGTACACTGAAAATTCTTTCCATTGAAGTAAAGTGAAAGTCTTCATTTTCATTGGGGTCAATCTGGATACGTCTAATAATGATTGTGCCAACTACCGCAACAAACACACCAAAAGCAAAAGCATACAGATAGCTAGTACCTGTATCAAGGCTTAAACCGACATGTTTAAGGCCTTTAAGAATAGTCACTAAAGAAATAATAAAACCTACCAAAAACATATAGAACGGCACATATTTTTTAGCATTATCAAACGGGCGCTTGGTGTCAATGATTAGATTTTGCAAACTTCTAAACAACATGAATGCAATGGAACCAGCTAAGATTGGTGAAACTACCCAGCTCATGGCAATATTGCCTACCTTTCCCCAAGCAACAGCATCAACACCAACGCCCACTGCACCAAAACCAACGATTGCACCTACAATTGAGTGAGTGGTTGATACTGGCCAGCCTAAATTTGAAGCAATCATCAGCCATGTTCCTGCTGCTAAAAGTGATGCCAACATACCATATACCAAAAGATGTGGATCATCTGTAAAAATCGCCGCATCTAAAATCCCCTTGCGAATGGTGGCTGTCACTTCGCCACCTGCCAAAATAGCGCCAGCAAATTCAAAAATTACAGCAATAACAATGGCTTGTTTAATGGTAATTGCGCCTGAACCTACCGAGGTACCCATGGCATTTGCGACATCATTCGCACCGACGCCCCATGCCATAAACAAACCAAATACAACCGCTAAAACCAATAATACATCGCTGTACTGAGTGATAATATCCATGAATACTCCTTACTTGGCGAGTAGCACTTCTAAGCGAGAGCCGACTTTCTGCGCAGCATCTGCCAACTCACCTAACCACTCAACAGCGCGATAATAAAACATGACATCAACTGGAGGCAGACTTGCCTCTAATGGGAATAACTTCGCACGAATGACGTGTTGAATTTTGTCTGACTTACTTTCAAGATCGTTAATGTCTGAAATAATTGAACCAACCACTCTACGCTCACGAGTACCAAATGCGGTTTCTAATAATTCATCTAGCTCATTGACCGCTTTGAGCGCTGTTGCTGAGGTCTTAATACAAACATCGGTGAGTTCAATAATGTCATCAAATATTTCGTTCGGCAATGTCATCTTACGATTAATCATAAGGCCAGAAACATCTTTAGCAATATTGGCAATAGAATCTTGAATCAGTAATAAATCTAACAAGTCACGGCGTGAAAACGGCATCATAAATGTCGATGGTAAACTTAGGCGCAACTTCTTTTTAAGTGTGTCGGCTTCACCTTCTTTGGTGCCAATCTCACTTCTAATTTGTTCGGCTTGATCCCAATTTTGAGCATGGATAGCGATCATAAAACCTTTGAGCTCTGCAATACACGAATGCACGCTGGTCATATGTTGTTGCAATGGGCTGATTGGTGACTTACCAAACAAGCCGTCAATAATACTTTTTGCCATCTTCTTTTCCTCTTTATTATCGCTTTATTTTTCTTCTATGTTCTAAGTGCGAATTTTCAATAAATACAACTGCGTGTCAAGCCTTATTTAAGATTTTTTTTGAGGCTTGAAATCATCATTATCTTCATCAAACAAAATTCGTTGTCCTTCACCTTCTAAATCTTCATACTGACCGCTCTTAACCCCCATTATTAATAGAGCTACCAGTACTACACCTACAAAAATCATACTTGGAATTAGCCAATAAATTACATCCATTTTTGTGACTCAATTAGTTTCATTAGCCCATATTAACATAATTAATTTACTTATAATTTCAGGGTTTTGCTAAATTTGATTTAAAAAGTAGTAAAACGTTTAATTTTTAGATGGTTTATTTTTCAAAAAATCTAAACTAATCTTATTCAATATCATTAGTGAAGCGATGGTCATCACCACGCCAATCACAGTCGTTAACTCTAGAAATTCGTCCAACATAATGATACTGAGACCGATCGCAAAAAATGGCACTAAAAAAGTAAATACACTGCCTTTTTTTGAACCGAGTCTTTGAACACCTGAAAAATATACCGTGGTAGCAAAGGTAGTCGAACCAACTGCTAAGAATACAAAACCAAGCCAAAACGTTTGGTCCATTTCAAAAATTGAACCACTCGTTGGGTTGAAAAATATCAGATAATCAATCAACGTGGCGAATAGGTAAATATAAAAACTGAGCACCACTGGATGAATCGACTTTGTGTAGGAAGCAGTAATTGACATCAATGCCCAACACAGTGCCGCCCATAATAAATATACGTTCGATACATTAAAGATTTGACCCACTTCAAAAGTCCAAACTTTAATCATGGTAAAAACACCTGTCACTCCTAATACTAAAGCTAGCCAGTCTTTAATTTGCGGCTTCCTTTTCCGACTGAACAACATGAGTACATAAACAATAATAGGCATCAGTGTTGTCACTAGTGCACCAGCAAGCCCTGCTGTGCCATACTTTGTGCCCAAGAAAAACAGCTTAGTATAAAAAATCAATAACACACCAGAAATGACTGCCAATACTAAGTTTTTTAATTCAATTCTAAAAGGCAACTTCATCCAAAACAGAATAGGCAACATGGTAATGGTGGTTAAAACATAACGGTACGTTACCAACTCATGTTCAGTAATATAACTTGAAAGTATTTTGGCAATTGGCCATGAAGCACCCCAGCCCAACATAGCGAGTGTCATCCATAAGAATAGTTTGCGTTCAGTCATCATGATTCAATACAATGCCACAAAAACACCAACCAACATCATGGTAATACCCGTTATTTCATTCACGCGTTTAATGACGCTAGGGTTCTCTATATGCACTCGCAACTTCAACCCCAATACATTAGCAAGGCTAAGTACAAACAAAACTGTTACGCCGACAACGCCCAATACTTCTATTTCAGTTGTTAGCGTTAAGTTATTCAAATCAATAAAAACTGGTAAAAAAGATAAGTAATAAATAATACTCTTTGGGTTTGTACCGCCCACTGCAAAACCTGCAATTAGAAGTTTAATAATAGATTTTTTATCACTTCTCGTTTCAAAACTTACGCCTTTAGAAGTATATTGCTGGTAGCCAATATATAAAAGATAAGCTGCACCAAAAAATTTAACATAAACCATACCTTGCTCAATCGTCTGAGCCAAAATTGTTAGTGCAAACATAGCAATTGATACATAAAGCATATCAGCAACCGTGTGGCCAATTGATAACCACAAAGCCGATACTGCACCATAGCGAGTTGAGGTTGCCAGCACTGCAAATAAACCTGGTCCAGGCGAGATAGCATATACAAAAGTTGCAAAGGCTAAAGAGAGTAGTGTGAATAAGTCCATCTGCTATAATTTCCAATATTATTACTATGAATTTTAACTCGATATGAATTTAGATTATCTTGATTTTGAACAACCCATTGCTGACTTAGAAGGCAAGATTCAAGCGCTTTGTAATATTAAAGATAAAGCCGATATTGCTAAAGAGATGGAGGCGTTAAAAGCCAAAAGTGGTGCACTAACTAAAAAGATATTTTCATCATTGAGTGATTGGCAAGTATCTCAATTGGCTAGACACCCACAACGCCTTTACACACTTGACTATATTGATAACGTGTTTGACGAATTCACCGAGTTACATGGTGACCGTACATATGGTGACGATCATGCTATTGTCGGTGGTATTGCCAAGTTAGATGGTCAAAGTGTGATGTTTATTGGCCAGCAAAAAGGTCGGTCAACACAAGAAAAAATAAAATATAACTTTGGCATGCCACGTCCAGAAGGCTACCGAAAAGCACTACGATTAATGATAATGGCTGAAAAGTTCTCAATGCCAGTCATTACCTTTATTGATACACCAGGTGCTTACCCTGGCATTGGCGCAGAAGAACGTGGCCAATCCGAAGCGATTGCAAAAAACCTATTCGAGATGTCAACACTAGCCACGCCGATTATTTCCGTGGTGATTGGTGAAGGCGGTTCTGGTGGTGCACTTGCTATTGGTGTGGCAGACATCATGATGATGTTTGAATACTCTATCTATTCGGTCATCTCTCCAGAAGGTTGTGCTTCTATTCTGTACAAGGACGCAGCTAAAGCTAACGCAGCAGCAGAATCACTCAAACTCACCAGTAGACATCTTAAAAAAGAAAACTTGGTTGATGTTATTATTGCTGAGCCATTAGGCGGCATTCATCGCGACCCTGATGAAGCTCGCAGACTACTCAAAAATGCGCTCAAACAACAATTAGAGGTAGTTGGAAAGATGACCACAGATCAACTACTGCAAGCTCGAGCGGAGAAACTCTTAAGCTTTGGAAAATTTAAAGAATAAAGACCCCTTCCTTAAGGGTAAAAATATTGTTGTCGCCTTAAGTGGCGGCATTGATTCAGTTGCCCTGCTGCATTATCTGCACACACATTATCCAGACAATTGTCGCGCTATTCATTGCAATCATCACCTCTCAAAACACTGTGTTGAATGGGGTGAGTTTTGCAAAGACTTGTGTCATAAGCTAAGTATTCCTTATTCAAATGTTGATATATTCATCGAAAATGCATCTAACTTAGAAGAAAATGCACGTAAAAAACGCTATCATTCATTATCATCTGATTTAAAAGAAAACGAAGTATTGTGCACAGCGCACCATCAGAACGACCAAGCTGAGACACTTTTATTACAGCTTTTCCGTGGCGCTGGCGTGGCAGGTTTAGCCTCCATGCCAAAATCAAAACCTTTGGGTAAGGGTGTTCATTATCGCCCAATGCTTAATATTGAAAAATCTGAAATTATTCAATATACTAAAGATAATCATTTGTCTTGGGTTGAGGATGATAGTAATACTGACACCAATTTTCGACGAAATTTCTTACGCTTAGACATTATTCCAAAGCTAGAAATGGTCTACAAAAATTTAGCAAAAACCTTAACTCGAAGCGCCAAACACCAGTCTGAGGCCTTACAGCTTACTCAAACTTTAGCAAAAATTGATATTCAAGAACATCAACTGGTGAATCTTAATCATCAAATTAATATTCAAAAACTCACTCAGCTTGATACCTTAAGAATTAAGAATGTCATTCGCTACCACCTATTAAACCTAGGGTTTCTTGCGCCTGCTGACAAGGTGATGAAGCAAATTCTCGATTTATTATCGGCTAAAGAAGATGCTAACCCTTTAGTCAGCTGGGATCAATTTGAAACCCGACGATTTCAAGGTCAATTGTATTTCATTGACAATAAAGCCAATCAAAACGAAGATTTCTGTCCTTATCATGCTGAATTGAAAAAATTGCCAAATTTTTCAATTCGTTATCGTACCGAAGGGCAACGTATCAAGTTACCTGGCAAAAAACACTCGCAATCGCTTAAAAAGATCTTACAAGAAGCCAATATCCCACCTTGGGAGCGGAGTTCACTAAAAATGTACTACATTAAGGATGAATTACGTGCCATGGAGCGATTAGGGCGCATGGAGCATTCTGACTAATATCTAATTACTCGTAAGGATTAGCAATTTCGATTTTTCCCAAAATTTCAATTTCTAAACTTTCCATTTTATTAGCATCAGATTCTTCAACATGATCATAACCAAGCAAATGCAAAGTGCCGTGAATAGCCATATGAATTAGATGATGCTCGAAAGTCTTATTTTGTGCTTTGGCTTCATTAGCGACCACATCGGTACAAATAACAACATCGCCTAAAATCGACTCATCAATTTCTATAGGCAAGTCAGATGGAAAAGACAAAACATTGGTTGTTTGGTCTTTATTGCGATATATTTTATTGAGATTTTGAATCTCAAGCTTATCCACAATCCGAATTAATAACTCACTCTCACCCTGATCTAAATCAGTGATCACTTGTTGCAAGGTATCCTTGAGATTTATCTCATTAATCGAAACATCATTAATACTGTTTTGAATAACAACCATGGTGGGTTTTTTAAGAATAAAATGACTTATTTTACCCATATAAATTTACCCCTTAATGGCGATCGTTGAAGTTGCAATACCTGTACCGTTAAACAAAACATTTGACTATCTGTGTGATGTTGAAGTGGCTGTTGGTACGCGTGTGAGGGTACCTTTTATTCGCAAAAAAGTAATCGGTATCGTGTTGGGCAATAAAGACAAGAGCGAGGTTGACAATCTGAAATCAGTCGAAGAAGTGTTAGATGACGTACCGATACTGGATAAGCCAATTCTCGATTTTTTGTTTTGGTCAGCTAAATATTACCATCATCCTATTGGCGAGGTAATCTCGGCAGCACTACCAAAAAATCTACGTCTTGGGAAAGAAGCAAAAATTAAAAAAGTCACTGGGTTATCCATCGATACTGAAAAACCAGATTACAAAATTACGGATGAACAGTCACATGCGATTGATGAGATTCTTAAAGCTCAAAATAGCTATCATGGATTCTTACTACATGGTGTTACAGGCAGTGGCAAGACCGAGGTTTATCTTAATATTACTCAAACCATATTAGACCAAGGCAAACAAGTATTAGTACTGGTACCTGAGATTGGACTTACACCACAAATGATCACACGTTTCGAGTCGCGTTTAGAAACTCGGGTGGTGGCCATTCACTCTCAACTGAATGAAACACAAAAACTCGATGCCTATCTAATGGCAAAAAATGGTGAAGCGGGTGTGGTACTCGGTACCCGAAGTGCGATTTTTGCACCAATACCTAATTTGGGTTTGATTATTATCGATGAAGAGCATGACGGCTCTTTCAAACAACAATCTAGCTTTCGTTATTCAGCCAGAGATTTATGCTTTATTCGCGCTAAGCAAGCCAACATTCCATTGGTGTTGGGCACAGCAACGCCTTCACTAGAAATGCTAAAAAATGTGCTGGATAAAAAAATCACACGCCTTATACTCGCTAAGCGCGCTGGTGGTGCAATAATGCCAAAAGTCAGTTTGATTGACATGAGGCAACATTTCGATGGATTGTTATCTACCTTGTTAATCGAAAAAATGAAACAATATTTATCCAAAGGCAAGCAGGTAATGTTGTTTATTAATCGCCGTGGTTATGCGCCGGTTTATTACTGCAAAGAGTGCGGCTGGAAGGCCGAGTGCGGGCGTTGCGATTCAGGCATGATTTACCATCGCCATATCAACCGGCTTAAATGCCACCACTGTGGTGACGAAAAAATGCCTGAGCACACTTGCCCTGAATGCAAACAACCCAGTCTCGAGGTGTTGGGTTACGGTACCGAGCGACTGGAAGAAACCTTATCCTCACATTTTTCTGATACGCCTATTATTCGTATTGATAGAGACACCACTCGTCGAAAAAAAGCCTTTGGTGAGCATTTAAAACAAATCAACTCTGGCGAGCCCTGCATTATTGTTGGTACACAAATGCTAGCCAAAGGACATGATTTTTCTAATCTGGCAATGGTGGGAATCTTAGATACTGATGCTGGTTTACTCTCGCTTGATTTTCGTGCGACTGAACATTTGGCACAATTATTAATCCAAGTTTCGGGTCGTGCTGGCAGAAACAAAGAACAGGGTGAAGTGGTGATTCAAACGCGTTACCCCGACCACCCTATCTTTAACTACGTACTCTCATCACGTTACACACAATTCGCAAGCCAATTACTCAAGCAACGCAGTAGCGCCCTATTGCCGCCTTTCTCACACCAAGCTTTATTATGTGCCAACGCTAAAAACAAACAAATGGCTGAGGATTTTTTGCGTGAAGCAGCTGGCTTACTAAAAAGCATTCAAATAGATGTTGTAGAAATTTGGGGGCCGGTGGCTAATATTATCGAGAAAAAATCGGACTATTATTACTTCAACCTCTACTTACAGTCGAATGACAGAAAAGCGCTGCATCAAATGCTTTCTACCTTTAACGAGCACATCGACACTTTAAAACTAAAAAACAAAGTGCGTTGGTATTTGGATATTGACCCGATTGAGTAACTAATCCAAAGTCTTTTCTAAAAATAAATATACCGCGTAAGCATTCTTTCGATTGGCAATATCAAACGCCGTTTCATCTTCAAATTCTGACCAGTCAATAGCCTCATAAGTTTCTTCAAACTGTTCCATATCTTCAACGGCTTTGCTGAGTTTTTCTAGTAGGAATTTCAGGTAACGATAAGTTAGATCCATGGTTTGCTGCGGTTGATTAGAAGCGCTACCATGGCCTGGCACAAAATAATCTACTTGTGTGTGCTGCATACGCTCTAGGGTTTTAACCCAATCAATAATATTGGCATCGCCCACAAATGGTAGGCGACCTTCAAAAATAATATCGCCACTATAAAGGGTTTGATCCTTCACGCTGAGTAATGACATATCGCCATCAGAATGCACCTTGCCAAAGTAGTTAATCATAAACTCATGACCGCCCAAACTAAACTTAATGTCTTGGTCGATAATACGGTCTGGTTTGACTAAATAAGTATCGTCCGTTACCCAAGGGAACAAGGCTGTGCGTCTTGATTCTAGTAAATTTTCAGCGGTTTCTGAATCTAGGTAATCCCAAGTGCCTTTAGGTGCCAAAACTTGTGCACCTTCATCTTTAAAAACTTGCAATCCATACAAATGATCGGCATGGTAATGACTCATTACTACAATCTTGATGGGTTGATCGGTAATCTTACGAATCTCACCCAACATCGCATGTGCAAGCGATGGTGTACCGAGTGCATCAAATACTACCACGCCCTCATTAGTTACTACAAAACCCGCATTAGAAATAAAGCCCTCATATTCAGTGGCCGCGCCCGACATGCCAGGCACATAATAAGCATCGCCAGTTAATTTTTGCGCCTTGACTTCAACACCGACAGCTTCATATTCTTCGGCCTGGACCGAGAAAGTCAATAGCGTTAGTAATAAAGTTAATATTTTCATGATGCCTCCACAACGGTTTTAATTGCTTTGGTGATGGTTATTAACTCATCATCAGTAATAACAAAGGGTGGCATGGTGTAAAGTAATTTTCCATACGGTCTTAACCAAACCCCGAGCTCAATCAGTTGCTTTTGCATCCATTCTACTCTAATTTCTTCTTTCATTTCAATCACTGCAATGGCACCTAAGATGCGTACATCAGCTACTTTATCCTGCTGTCTAAGACCAGAGAGCTCAGCATGAAATATTTTTTCTATACGGGCAATATCATCTTGCCATGGCGAATTAAGTAATAATTCGATACTGGCATTCGCCACTGCACAAGCCAAAGGATTGGCCATAAAGGTTGGGCCATGCATGAGTGTGCCGACAGTGGTGGTAATTTCATCTGTGGTGAGTGTGGCAGCGAGTGTCATATAGCCACCCGTCAGCGCCTTACCCAGACACAAAATATCTGGTGTAACATCTACATACTCTAGCGCAAAGAGCTCACCCGTTCTGCCAAAACCAGTGGCAATTTCATCCAAAATAAACAACACATCAAACTGCTCACACAGTGCTTTTGCCTGAGTTAAATACTGCGGGTTATAAATGCGCATACCACCTGCACCTTGCACCACAGGCTCTAAAATCATTGCAGCAATTGAATTGGAATTTTTCTTGAGGGTTGATTTTAAATCTTGCAGAGCCTCATCCATACTCACCATCGATGGGCTTTTAACAAAAAAGTGTTTTGGTAATACACCTGAGAATAAATGATGCATGCCGTTATCAGGGTCACACACACTCATAGCACCAAAAGTATCGCCATGATAACCACCACGAATGGTGACAAATTTATGCTTTTCGACTTGACCTTTGTTTTGCCAATATTGCAATGCCATTTTTAAAGCCACTTCAACTGATACTGAGCCTGAGTCGGTAAAAAAGACCTTGGTTAAATTCTCTGGTGTAATTTCAACTAAGGTTTTTGCTAGCGTAATAGCAGGCTCGTGGGTGAGTCCACCAAACATTACGTGTGAAATTTTTCCTAATTGATCTTGGATGGCTTTATTGAGTACTGAATGGTTGTAACCATGAATCGCACTCCACCATGAGCTCATGCCATCAACCACTTTGATATCACCTTCTAAATTAAGGTAGACACCGTCGGCTGACTCAACTAGAAAAGTCGAAATTTCATTGGGAACTTTGGCATAAGGATGCCAAATATGTTGCTGGTCAAATGTATCCATTGGATACATTTTACTGATACTACTTGTTATAGGTAGTCTTTCAACTCTGCCATTGAATCAATGACTAAATCAGGATTAGTGTCACGAATATCATCACCATGATTGTAACCATATGACATGCAAATAATCTCAAACCCAGCCGCACGAGAAGCCTTGACATCACTCACCGAATCACCTAGCATCATTGAATCTTTTGGATCGATGCCAAAAAATTCAGCACTGTGCAACAATGGCAATGGGTCTGGCTTTTTCTTTGCTAACGTATCGCCAGATACCACGATGCCAAAATAATCAAAAATACCTAAATCTTTTAACAAAGGATGTGTGAATTGCTCGGCTTTATTGGTCACACAACCCAAGGTGTAGCCTTGTGCCTTCATATAATCTAAGCCTTCTTTAACACCGTCGTACAATGACGAACGACCTGATGTATTGACGGCATACAACTCTAAGAATATTGGATAAGCTTTATCAAAATCAGCTTTATCGACTGTACCTTCAAGCTCACCCGTGAGTGAGCGCTCTACCAATTTAGGCACGCCATTACCTACCCAATGCCGCACCTTAGCTTCGCCCCATTTGTCTCTACCCATGGCGACCATTAGCTCATCAACACAATAAGCCAAATCTGGCACGCTGTCGACCAATGTGCCGTCCACATCGATCATAATTAACTTGGGGTTGAATTTTTTCATTGTTATCCTTGTATTATTAACAGGTAGTATTTAGGTAGAATATGCAATCTAATATGTTTGAGATATTTTAATGCAAAACTCTACTACAATCGGTTTTATTGGTGCGGGCAACATGGCTTACGCATTAATTTCTGGCCTTATTAATAATGGCTTTAATGCGCAAAACATTAAGCTAAGCGATACCGATGCCGCGTTATTATCCTCACGTGCCGATGAATTTAACCTTGAAGTTTTTACGGATAATACCGAACTGACCACTCAATGCGATGTTGTTGTCTTTGCCGTTAAGCCGCAAATATTGTCTGTCGTTTGCAAAGAGCTGCAAGCGCATATCGACCACAAACCTTTAATGATTTCAATTGCAGCAGGTGTACGAGCCACAGATATTAATCGCTGGCTAGGTGGTGATGTGGCTATTGTTCGCAGTATGCCAAATACACCAGCTTTGTTGGGCAAAGGCGCAACTGGGATGATGGCCAATGATGCCGTGAGTGATGAACAAAAATCTTTAGCCGAGCAAATACTCGGCGCGGTAAGTCAATGCTTATGGGTGGAAGACGAAAAAATGATAGATGCGGTCACAGCACTATCAGGCAGTGGCCCGGCTTATTTCTTTTTAATGATTGAATCAATGGCCAAAGCAGGTGCTGCACTAGGGTTGGACGAAAAAACCGCCGAACAACTCAGTATTCAAACAGCACTTGGCGCCAGTATGATGGCCAATAATAGCAAAGATTCTGCACATGAATTACGCGCTAAAGTCACCTCGCCAAATGGCACAACACAAGCAGCCATTGAAAGTTTTCAAGATCAAAATTTTGAAATGATTGTCTCACACGCAATGCGCGCAGCCTTTGATCGCGCTAGGGAAATGGGTGCTGAATTAGGCGATGATGACTAATGAGTTTGATGGATTGGTTGTCCATATAAAAACATCAAAAATTTATTTAACCCTTAGTATTGGTGCTTATCTATTAACCCTATTTAGTGCTTGGCATTACTTTTATAACATTTGGCTAAGTCTTGGTATTAGTCTGTTTTTATCACTTTGGTTGACTAGTTTTCTACCTAAAAATGTACTACTCACACAGCCTAATTCAATTACCAAAATTGCACTGAATAAAAAACAGGTTGTTATAGAAAAAAACAACCAATCTGCTAAGCAATACCCTGGATTTTATCCAACCTATCAATCTCGATTTTTGGTGATAATTGAGGCCGGAAAAGAATCAGTTGTGATCTTTAAAGACGCCATAGATTCTCAGTCGCTCTCACAACTTAACCGATACTTGAATGCTAACACCTGAAGACACACTTAGACTCAATGTTCTAATTTCAACTTGTGTGGCGATTCGAGTTGATGTTTATAAATTGGTCGTTGTCGGCCTCACGGCAGACAAAAAAGAGCAAACCATTACGCTTAATCCAGATATCGATAGTGGTAAATACATCCAAGCAGTACAAAAATTATTGGTCTCTCAAGTGCTTGGCAGTATGGGTGGCTACCCATCGTACCTAAAACGCTGGTCACGAATGGGGCAGGTCAGCTCAAATAATTTAGGATCACTGCTAAAAATTGGCAACATTGAAGCGGTAGTAGCCGTTGCTAACTCTAAAAATTTAAACGAAGAGGTGCTAGATTTAGTTTGGTGGTGCGCTACCAATACCGATCAGCAAGCAGAAATTGGGCGATTTTTACTGACACGAGATTTTGTAGTGAAACACGCTGTTGGCAAACAAATTGCTGATTATTTGTTAGAATTTTTACCTTTTACCGATGACACAACACAGCTGATTGACACCACTAATTTGCTATTACAAGATGGCCTAATCTCTGAAGAATCTAAAGATAGATTGTGGAAACAAGGACAGAGAAAAACAGCATTCTTAGTAGGTTTCATTGAACGAATGAAAGACAACTTGCCGAATAATGACGGCACGATAGCGTTAGATAAAGACATTAAAGAGCTAGAATGTGTCAGCACTGAGCAAGGGCAAATCATGCTTAAGACCATTGCACACATCTTGAAAAAGATTAACCAAGAGCATGTTTTGTATCGCACATTAGAGGTGTTAGGTGCTTGTTTATCACACCCAATGATTCAACCTCTGGATCAAATTGAAGATTTACAAAATCAAGCACAATCAGTGCTAGAAAAATTGGGTTTAGATGATGACAAAATTAAAGCGCGGTTATTGCTTGCAGGGGTTAATGAGAGATTAGCCGTGAGTACAATCTCTGCTCATAGTTTGGCCGGCTCAGCCATTCGTAAAAAACTAGCTAGTGTGCTTAACCCAATTCAAGACGCTTTAAAGGTCCTAACTACCCCACAATAACTGCATATTGGCTATCGCTGCTATCGATGCGGTTTCAGTTCTCAGTACACGTGAACCCAACAGCAATGATTGATAACCTGCTTGAGTAGCTTGGCTGATTTCTACTCCACTCAGCCCACCTTCTGGGCCAATTAAAATCGTAGCTTCATTGGTTGTCGCCACATCAAGTAGTGTTTGCTCAGATCGGTGATGTAAAACAAAGCCATTGGAAATTGTCTGCTGTAAGAACTCGTCCAAACTTATCGGAATAGTGATCTCTGGAACAACTGACCGCCCTGATTGTTCACACGCACCAATAACAATTTTTTGCCAATGTGCTTGGCGCTTTTTGAGTTTGTCACCCTTGAGTTTGACCACACAACGTTCAGTCAAAATAGGGATAATTTTGCTCACACCCAATTCAATAGATTTTTGTATTAAAAAATCCATTTTCTCGCCTTTGGCAATACCTTGTGCCAAGGTAAGATTGAGTTTTGATTCAGATGGATTATCAATTTTATCCAACAACTTGACCATGCAATCTTTCTTGGCATTAATCACTTCGGCGGTGTAATTAAACCCATCGCCATTAAACAAGGTAATGGTCTGCCCTTGAGGAAAACGCAACACCTTGACCAAATGATGGGAGGCGTAGGTATCTAGCGTTAGTTCATCGCCAATATTCAAAGGGGTATTTTGGTACAAACGAACGTGTTTCATGGTATCTTGTTGAACTTTAAGAACTCTTCGCGCTAATGATACATCAAAAACGCAGAACAGCACTACTTGAACAACTTGATGATGGTGCTGTTGTTATCGTTTCCACCAACCCAGAACAATTGCGTAATGGTGATGTGCATTACCCTTTTCGTCCGCATAGTGATTTTTGGTATTTAACTGGCTTTACCGAGCCCCAAACAGTTGCAGTTTTTTCAAAAGACACTTACACCATCTTCTTAAGGGATAAAGATCCAGCGCGCGAGATTTGGGATGGAAAACGCCTAGGTGTGTCAGATGCGCCACAAACATTAAAAGCTGATGAAGCCTATAATATTGACGATATAAAGCACAAATTACCACTGTTAATTGCCAATGCCACTAGCTTGTATTACGACTTTAAGCCTTGTACTTTGGATGACGAAATTATTGAGATTTTGGCAAAAAACCACTACCAATCACTCGCTGAGCATGTGCACGAAATGCGCTTGACTAAGGGTGATGAAGAAATTAAGCTTATGCAAAAAGCAGCCGATATTTCTGTTGCTGCGCATCAATTAGCTATGCAAAAAACACAAGCTGATTTATTCGAATTTGAAGTGGCAAGTGTGTTTGATTCTGAATTTAGAAAAAACAATACAGAGCACGCTTACACGCCGATTGTCGCTGGTGGTGAAAATGCCTGTGTGTTGCACTACATTGAAAACAACAAAGTTTTAAATGACGGTGATTTATTACTCATTGATGCCGGCTGTGAAGTAGAGGGTTACGCCTCAGATATCACTCGTACTTTTCCAGTAAATGGCACCTTTAGCAAAGCACAACGACAAATTTACCAAATTGTGCTCGATGCGCAATTGGCCGCTATTGAAAGTATTAAGCCGGGCGTGATGGTAGTAAAGCCCCATCAAATTGCCACCCAAGTTATCCAACAAGGATTGATTGATTTGGGTATTTTACAAGCTGGTGGCGACTTATCGCAGTTCTACATGCACGGCACAGGACACTATCTTGGGCTCGATGTGCACGATGTAGGCGCTTATCAAAAGAACGATCAGCATCGCCAATATGAGGCAAGCATGGTTACCACTGTCGAACCAGGCATTTACATTCGCAAGGATGATAAAATCAACCCAATTTATTGGGGCATTGGTATCAGAATTGAAGATGATGTTTTAATTACCGATAATGGAAATAAAGTATTAACCGAAGCACTGGTTAAAGAAATTGACGACATAGAATCATTAATGAGAGAAAAATGAACATACAACAAGCAATAAAAGCAGTCATTGCAAAACAAGATCTAACTGAAGATGAAATGCACGCAGTGATGAGCGACATTATGACGGGAAAAACTACTGATGCACAAATTGGTGGTTTTTTAGTGGGTTTGTCTATGAAAGGAGAAACGGTTGATGAAATTACCGCTGCAGCAAAAGTGATGCGATCATTAGCAACTGGTGTGCAAATCCACCACCCAAAGCATTTGGTCGATACTTGTGGTACTGGTGGTGACGGCTTAGGTTTGTTTAATATTTCAACCGCTTGTGCTTTTGTTGTTGCGGCAGCTGGTGGTCAAGTTGCTAAGCATGGTAATCGCTCTATTTCTTCTAAATCAGGCAGTGCCGATGTTTTAGAAGCGGCAGGCGTAAACCTCGACATGAGCCCAGAGAAAATCAGTAAATGCGTTGAAAAAATTGGCGTTGGCTTTATGTTTGCACCCGCGCACCACTCAGCCATGAAGCATGCAATTGGCGCACGTAAAGACTTAGCGGTGCGCACTATTTTTAATGTGTTAGGCCCGCTCACTAATCCGGCAAAAGCACCACATCAAATCATGGGTGTGTATAACAAAAATTTAGTCGAGCCTATTGCTAATGTACTTAAAAGCCTTGGTTCTAAGCACGTAATGGTGGTGCACTCTAAAGACGGCTTGGATGAAATCTCCATTGCAGATGATACCTATGTTGCAGAATTAAAAGACGGTGCAGTAACCACTTACACCATCAACCCTACAGAATTCGGTCTGCCTTTAGGTGATCTGAATGACATTAAAGCCGATGATGCAGATAGCTCTTTGGTACTTATCCAACAAGCACTCGATGGTAAAGACGGTGCGGCTAAAAATATTATTGCACTGAATTCAGGTGCTGCCATCTACGTATCTGGCATGGCCAAATCTTTACAAGCCGGAATCAATACGGCACTTGGAATTTTAAATGGCGGCGCTGCCCACCAAAAATTAGACGACTTTGTGCGTGAATCAACTGGCTGTTAAAAACAAGGAATTATAAAAAAATGGATAAAGACACTAACCTAATTTGGATTGATTTAGAAATGACGGGCTTATTACCAGAAAAAGACGTCATTATTGAAATCGCAACCATTGTCACCGACAAAGACCTTAACGTATTAGCCGAAGGCCCGGCACTAGCCATCCACCAAAGCAGCACAATACTTGCAGGTATGGACGAATGGAACACTGAACATCACGGTAATTCTGGTTTGGTGCAGCGCGTTAAAGATAGTGATATTTCTACCAAGCAAGCTGAAATTCAAACTCTTGATTTTTTACAAAAATATGTCAACCCAGGCGTCTCGCCGATGTGTGGCAATAGCATTTGCCAAGACAGAAGGTTTTTATACAACTATATGCCGAAATTGGAACAGTTCTTCCATTATCGCCACATTGATGTCACCACTCTTACAGAGTTAGTGGTGCGCTGGAAGCCCGAAGTAAAAATGGTACGAGAAGGAGAATCTGCACACTTGGCGTTATCAGATACTCACGATTCTATTAAACAGTTAAAACATTATCGAGATGTCTTTATTGATGTCTAACACTTGGCGTTCACCTGCAAAAATTAACCTATTTTTGCACATTAATTCTAAACGAAAAGACGGCTACCACAATCTACAAAGTATTTTCCAATTGCTAGATTACTGTGATCAGCTAAACTTTAATGTTAGACAAGACGGTATCATTAATCGCACTAGTGGCAATGAAGATGTGCCCGAAGAAATTGATTTAATTATTAAAGCAGCCAAAGCCCTGCAACAGGCAACTAACACAAAACTTGGCGCTGATATTTCTGTAGTAAAAAACATTCCTGCCGGCGGTGGGCTAGGTGGCGGTAGCTCAAATGCAGCCACCACGTTGATTGCACTAAACCAACTGTGGAATACGCAATACTCAAATCAACAACTTTCAGAAATTGGCTTGTCATTAGGCGCTGATGTACCTATTTTTATTGCTGGACATAGCGCCTGGGCTGAAGGTGTGGGCGAAATACTCACGCCAATGACGCTACCAAAACACTACTTTTTAGTGGTTTCAATCAACAAACATATCTCGACCAAAGAAATATTCTCTCACAAAGCATTGACAATGACCTCACAGATAGGGAAAATGTCCGACTTCTCAGAGTTAATCAATCCACACAATGATTGTCTTGAGGCGGCCGTAGATTTAGAAGGCGAAGTTTTAAAGGCGTTAGTGCATTTAGAATCAGCTAAAAATTATCTATACCAGCCAAGAATGACCGGCACAGGGAGCTGTGTTTTTGTGGAATTTAAACATGAGAAAGATGCTTTGGTAGCACTCGACAATCTACCAAAACAATGGTCTGGCTTTGTAGCGCAAGCGCTCAATACCTCTCCAGCTTTAACCTAACGGTTAAACACTTTAATGGGCTGTCGCCAAGCGGTAAGGCAACGGGTTTTGATCCCGTCATGCGCAGGTTCAAATCCTGCCAGCCCAGCCATTTTCTGCTTCGTCTTTTTCCTTTGAACGGCGTCGAATCCTAAAAAAATTTCAATCACATAGCAGTATCTATGCTCAATCAAATTTTTGAGAATTTTCCTTGTTCAAAGAAAAAATACTTGCATAAAGAATACTCATAAAATTAATAGCTATTCTATGAGCCCGAATAAACAAGGAAATGATCTTTGAGCACTTAATCAATTTTTAACAATGGATAAATAAAGATACAAAAAGTATTTAACAAATCTATTTTGCTATCGTAGTATAATTCAAGCACTTTAATGTTCATTACTATTATCTATGTCACTCGACAAAATTAAAATCTTTAGCGGTAACGCTAACCCTGAGCTTTCGGGCGAAATCATCTCTCAACTTAATGTTGCCCAAGGCAAAGCCTTGGTTGGGCGATTTAGTGATGGCGAATCACAAGTTGAGATTTTAGAAAATATACGTGGTTGCGATGTGTTTATTATCCAGCCAACTTGCGGCCCTTCACCAGCTGAAACATTGATGGAATTATTGGTGATGGTTGATGCGTTAAAACGCTCGTCAGCTGCTCGTATTACGGCTGTTGTGCCTTACTTTGGTTACTCACGACAAGATCGTCGTTCTCGTTTAACCCGTGTACCAATCACCGCAAAATTAGCTGCAAAAATGGTGGAGGCTTCTGGTGTAGATCGTATCTTAACAGTCGATTTACACGCAGACCAAATTCAAGGATTTTTCAATATTCCAATTGATAATATTTACGCACAACCTGTCTTGATTGGTGATATTTTGTCTAAGGGTTATGATGATGTTGTTGTCGTGTCTCCCGATGTAGGTGGTGTGGTGCGTGCACGTGCTGCAGCAAAACGCATTAACGATGCAGATCTTGCCATTATTGATAAACGTCGCCCTGCACCAAATATGGTGAAAGTCATGAACGTGATTGGTGATGTTGAAGGTCGCACTTGTATCATCATTGACGATATGGTTGATACAGCTGGTACACTGTGCCAAGCGGCTAATATCTTAAAAGAAAGAGGCGCAAAAAATGTTGTCGCCTATGCAACACACGCAGTACTTTCTGGCAATGCTATTGACAATATCAATAATTCTGAGCTCGACGAGCTGGTCACTACCAACACCATTCCTTTATCTAAAGACGCAGCTAATTGCGACAAAATTAGACAACTGTCAATCGCGCCAACAATGGCTGAAGTAATTAAGCGTATTAGTGAAGAAGAATCTATCAGCACCATCTTTACTGACACTCAGTAAAAACAAGTATTTACAAAGCACTTCCAAGACTCTGATTTTTAACCCATAATTTTGGGTTAATTTTGGGTATAATCCAGCCTTTGGCTGGTAAAAAACAAACACTGTAACCTATGAAATCTACAACTAAAGCACACAAGCAAGCACTACAAAAACTCATCATGGTCGGTAAGGAAAAAGGTTATTTAACCTATGCCGAACTAAACGACTTACTGCCGAAAGATTTGCTAACTCAAGAGCAAATCGAGCCAATTGTTACTATTTTAGAAGAGTTGGATATTGTCGTTTCTGAGACTGTTCCTGATGCTGATACACTGGTTGTTGAATCAGGTGCTAAGGCGCAATCTACTTCTGCAGAAGCGGCAGTAGCAGCATTAGCAGCACTTGACTCAGAGTTTGGTAGAACCACTGATCCAGTTAGAATGTATATGCGTGAAATGGGTGTGGTTGATTTATTAGAGCAATCAGATGAAATCCGTATTGCTAAAGAAATTGAAGCAGGTGTATTTGAGATTATGCAAGCCATTACGCTTTACCCAGCTATTACCAATTTCTTCTTCAAAGCGCATACACGCCTTGAAGAAGGAAAATGTAAGATGACCGATGTCATCATTGGTTACCAAGGCGATGCTGAAGATTTTGCTGCAAAAAAAGCAGCTTTTGATGCTGGCGAGTTTGATGATGATGAAGAATACGAAGACATGGAAGAAATGGAATACACTGGCCCAGATGAGGACAAGGTATACACCCGTTTTGAAACTATTCTAAAGTGCTCTGAAGGTTACCAAGCTGTCAACGAAAAACACGGCTTCCGTCATAAGAACACTATTGCCGCTCGTGAGCAATTATCACTTGGATTATCTGATTTACGTCTTGCGCCAAAACTAGTTAGCACCATGATGGAAGTTATTTGTGACCGCGTTGCAATGATGAAAAAACAAGAAAAATCTATTCTAACCGCTTGCTTATATGCCGGCTTGGAAAGAGAACAATTCTTTAAATTATTCACTGATAATGAAACCAATTTTGATTGGTTAAAAGGCGCTAAATTAGATAAAAAAGTTGCTGATGCGTTAAAGGTCAGTAAAGATGAAATCTACTACGCACAAAAGAATCTTCTTGAATACGAAGAAGAGATGCAGCTCACAATACCAGAGCTAAAAGCACTAAACAAACTCTATCGTCGTGGTGATCGTCGCGCTAAGAAAGCAAAATCTCAAATGATTGAAGCCAACTTACGTTTGGTTATCTCTATTGCTAAAAAATACGCTAACCGTGGCTTACAGTTCTTGGACTTAATTCAAGAAGGCAACGTAGGCTTAATGAAAGCGGTAGATAAGTTTGAGTATCGACGTGGTTATAAGTTTTCAACTTATGCGACTTGGTGGATCCGTCAAGCTATCACCCGCTCAATTGCTGACCAGGCGCGTACTATTCGTATTCCAGTACACATGATTGAAACCATTAACAAACTCAACCGTGTTCGTCGTCAACTGTTACAAAAATTTGGCCGTGAAGCCACACCTGAAGAATTGGCAGTAGAGATGGAATTACCAGAATACAAAATCATTAAGATTTTGAAAATTGCCAAAGAGCCTTTATCAATGGAAACACCGGTAGGTGACGATGAAGATTCAAATATTGGCGACTTTATTGAAGACACTAACTTGTCTTCTCCAGTGGAAATTACAACCAGAGAAAGCTTAAAAGAAACAACAGGCGATCTACTCTCTAACCTTTCACCTCGTGAAGCAAAAGTACTGAAAATGCGTTTTGGTATTGACATGAATACCGATCACACACTTGAAGAAGTGGGTCGTCAATTTGATGTAACTCGTGAGCGTATTCGTCAAATTGAAGCAAAAGCATTGCGCAAATTAAGACACCCGTCTCGTGCGCACAAATTGCAAAGCTTCCTAGAGTAAAACCTTTACGGGCCTATAGCTCAGTTGGTTAGAGCAATCGACTCATAATCGATTGGTCCTTGGTTCAAGTCCAAGTAGGCCCACCACATTAAAATTACAAGCATTTTCCTTTTCTAGGTTGTTGCGCTTGTCTTTCGTTCAGTCATATAGTTACACCTATACTCCTTCTCTCATTCCTACGCCCTCCTACTAGTAAGGGAAAAGACTTATCATTTACCGAGCTATCTATTGATAGGAAAAAGGTATGATAGATTTATATGTTTGATTCACTAATAACCCCGTTAACCACACTAACAACCGAAGTTGGTGAAGTCATTATGTCTTTTTATAAGAGAGACATGGATGTTGAGGTAAAGTCCGATCAAACACCACTCACTGTTGTTGATCAAACTGCTCACCAGTTGATTGTTGAGGGGTTAGAAAAACTCACCCTTGGCACACCCATCCTCTCAGAAGAGTCTGAAGAAATCTCATTTGATGAGCGCTCATCATGGTCAGAATACTGGCTGATTGATCCGCTCGATGGCACGCGGGATTTTCTAGAACACACGGGTGAATTTTGTATTTGTATTGCTTATATCAAAGACAACACACCTATATTTGGCATGGTTTACGCACCATTAGACAAAATCCATTATTACACGCTCAATGGGCAGGCTTTTAAGCGTCAAGATGGTGTCGATATTACCTTAAAAACCAACGCACCGTCAAGCCCACTACAAGTGGTGATTGGCCATCATTCATTGCAAAATGAACAACTAACAATCCACCTTAGTCAACAAGCTGATTATGAAGTTAGCCGTTTGGGTAGTGCACTCAAATTTTGCCAGATTGCACAAGGTCGTTATGATTACTATCCAAGATTTGGCCCTTGTTCAGAATGGGATACGGCAGCTGGTGTTTGCATCTTACAAAATGCGGGCGGGTCTGTGGTTGACAAAAATGGGCAAGCACTTAAGTACAACACTAAAGATGATTTATTATCACCTGTGTTTTTTGCTTCAGGAAAACCTTAGCGACAAATCGATAGCCTGAATGTTTTTGGTTATACTGCCAATCGAAATATAATCCACACCGGTATTGGCTGTTGCCACAATATTATCTGTATCAATATTACCAGAGGCCTCTAATGGTAATTTTCCCTTGGCCAGTACAACTGCCTTGGCCAGATCATCTATCGAAAAGTTATCGCACAACGCTCGAGTAACGCCATTAAGCACCAATGTTTGTTGTAATTGGTCTAAGTTTTCAACTTCAACAATCAGTGGCAAATTAGGGTATTTCGCAAAAGCTGATTGAACAGCTTGCTTGATTGATCCAGCAGCAATAATATGATTTTCTTTAAGCATGACGCAGTCATACAAACCCAACCGATGGTTAACACCACCACCGCATTTAACTGCTTGTTTTTGCGCCAAGCGTAATCCGGGAATGGTTTTCCTAGTGTCTAGCAATTTTGTATTAGTGTGTGCAATTTTCGATACCAAAGCATGTGTTTGTGTTGCTGTTGCGCTCAGTGTTTGCAAAAAATTTAACGCCACGCGTTCTGCCGATACAACTGAGCTGGCCAAGCCACCCAATGTACACAATATTTGATTTTTAGCAACTTGGTCACCATCAGCAACCATCCAGTTGATTTTGATTGAATCATCAATCGATAAAAAAGCTTGTTGTGCATATTCAATACCGAAAATAACTGCTGACTCTCTGGCAATAATACTTGCGCTCACTTGAGTGTCTGGCAGTAAGCTGGCCGAAACATCACCTGAACCAATGTCCTCATTCAATGCTTGTTGCACAACACTCAAGCTATCTTCACTCATTAACCAAATCCATAATAGCTTTTACTGCTTGATCATCATTGTCGTGTTTGAGCTGTGCGTGAATAGCGCTAAATTCTTTAACCAAAGACTGATTATCTCTATTCAAGATTTCTATTGCATGCTGGGCAATGTTTTCACCGTTCGCATCTTTTTGAATCAGCTCTGGCACTAAGGCTTGGTTGGCAATCACATTGGGCAATGAAACATGCGGGCTCTTAACCAATCGTGAAGCAATAAAATAACTCATTGCCGATAGCTTGTAAATCACGACCATTGGCACACCAATCAGCGCTACTTCTAAGGTTGCTGTGCCCGATGCGACTAACACTAAGTCTGATTGCTCAATACGCTGATGTGCATCGCCCACCGATATACTCACGTTTAGATTTTGAATTTGTTGCTCTGCCCATTCTCTCAAAGAATCGTTAGCCAAGACTAAATGAAAGCTTAACTCACTATCTTGCTCACTCATTAACCGTACTGCCGATAACATCTCTGGCAATAATCGCCTGACTTCGCCTTCACGCGAGCCTGGCATTAGAGCAATGTTTTTACCAGTCATATGGTTTTTTCTTGGGTTTAAGCTTTGGGCTAATGGATGACCAACAAACAATGCTTTTTGTTGATTTTTTTGATAAAAATCTACCTCAAATGGAAACACGCACAACACCAAATCGGTTGATTGCTTGATTTTTTTGATACGACTTTGGCGCCACGCCCACACAGAGGGTGAAATATAATGCACCGTCTTCACACCTTGTTTTTTTAATTTTTTCTCAATGATAAAATTAAAATCTGGCGCATCTACACCAATAAAAACATCTGGCTTATTGGCTGAATAATAATCAACAATGGTTTTTCGTAAACGCAATAAAGAAGGAAGTTTTTTTAAAACCTCGCTAAAGCCCATTACATTAACTAAGTTTTGATCCCAGCGCTGTATGCAACCAGCAGCGATCATTTTCTCGCCGGCTAAGCCTTCTATTTGGTGATCGGTGTTTTGCGCTTTTAAAGCCTGAACCAGTTTAGAGCCAATTAAGTCACCTGAAGTTTCAGCTGCACTTATGGCGATCTTCATTACTTTCTCGGCAGGATAATCTGCGGATCTTCGTCAAAAGCGCGATAAATAACCATGATATTGCCAATCACCTGAATAAGATGTGATTTTGACACCTCGACAATTTGGTTAATCATTTGTTGTTTTTCGTCTTTGCCGTCTGCTCGAACTTTGATCTTTAATAACTCATGCTTATTCATGGTTGTTTCAAGTTCAGCTAAAACTGACTCGCTCAAACCATGCTGTCCAACCATTACTACTGGCTTTAATGCATGACCCATTGATCTTAAAAATTTCTTTTGGTTGTTGGTTAGTTTATTCATTGATTATGTGTTCTTTGTTAAATAAATCTTGGATGGTCTCACGCTCTCGCACCAGATGATGTTGGTCGCCACTCACCATTGCCTCGGCCACTCGTGGGCGGGAATTGTAATTTGAGCTCATGGTAAATCCATAAGCGCCTGCTGACATTAAAGCTAAATAATCACCTTGCGATAAAGATAATTCTCTGCCTTTGGCTAAGAAATCACCGGTTTCACAAATTGGCCCGACCAAATCCCAGCTTGC
Organism: Gammaproteobacteria bacterium; assembly: GCA_029243595.1. GTDB lineage: Bacteria > Pseudomonadota > Gammaproteobacteria > PS1 > Pseudothioglobaceae > Thioglobus_C. The sequence goes on from JAQWRQ010000028.1 coordinate 34,816, forward strand.
CTGAGTGCCGTTAGAATTTTCGCTGATGGGCAACACCTGATGATAAGCATTATAAAAACTTGGGCGCAAAAGATCATTCATTGCGCCATCAATGATGGCAAATGAGTGTTCAGAATTTTGCTTTAGAAATTCAACTTTCGTGATAAATACACCAGCGTTTCCCACAATCGCCCTTCCAGGCTCTAAAATTATCTCAATATTACCCACTTTAGCAATCATTGCTTCAACATAAGCCTTAATGTCGATAGTCTGTTCATCATCATACCGAATGCCTACACCACCCCCTAAATCTAGATGTGTAATTTCAATGCCTTGTTGATTAAGTTGGTCAACCAATTCTAATACTTTGTCTAATGCATCTAAAAATGGGGATACTTCAGTCAATTGTGAACCGATATGGCAATCTAAACCCTGCACATCCAAATACTCAGAATCTTGTGCACGTTGGTACAAGCCAATGGCGTCATCAATATCGACACCAAACTTATTTTCTTTTAAGCCGGTAGAAATATAAGGATGTGTTTTTGCATCAACATTAGGGTTCACACGAATAGAAATTGGTGCTTGTGTATTTAACGACTGCGCAACGGATTCTATTCGGTCAAGTTCAGAAGCTGATTCCACATTAAAACAACGCACGCCCACTTCTAATGCTCGCCTGATCTCTTGCGCCGTTTTAGCCACGCCTGAAAATACACAACGACTGGCCTGGCCACCCGCTGCTAACACACGCTCTAATTCGCCTTGTGAAACAATGTCAAAACCTGCGCCAATTTTTGCCAAAACATTAAGTACCGCTAAGTTTGAATTAGCCTTGACCGCATAGCAAACTAAGTGAGGGTGTGCACCAAAAGCTTGATCAAATTCACGCCAATTATTTTCAATATCATGGCGTGAATATACATAAAGTGGCGAACCGTAAGTCGCCATCAAGTCTGTTATTGCAACAGATTCAGCGTGTAATGTTAGATTTTGGTAAGAAAAGCTCAACGAAAATTAGGCCTGATGAATATCAACATAAACTGATGCTACCGCTTCAGCTCTTACTGGCTCCAATTCGCCCATTTTCCCGCAAGAAGACAAGCCAACAACGACTAAAATCAATGCTGATAATTTAATGATTGTATTCATATTGCCACCACAATTGTATAAAAATTAATCTTTATTTTACAGTAATTCCCTAAGCTGTTGCACGAACGCAGAACGCTCTATATTAAAGGCACCCAAGCTTTTTAAATGAGGATTTTCAACTTGGCAATCAATTAACTGATAATTGGTATCTCTCAGCAAATGCACAAAGGCTACTTTCGAGGCGTTACTCTCACAAGAAAACATTGATTCCCCAAAAAAGACCTTGCCTATCGCAACACCATATAGACCGCCCACCAATTGTTCATCTTTATAAACTTCAATTGAGTGTGCATAACCTTGGTGATGTAATTGGATATAGGCTTGCACCATATCATTATCAATCCAGGTGCTATCTTGGTCCTTGCGCTTGATATTTTTGCACTGATAAATCACTTGTTCAAAATTGTTATTCACTCGAACTTCAAAACAATGACTGCGCAGTACTTTGTCCAGGCTTTTTGAGATATGAAGTTTATCTTTGGTAATAACCATTCGTGGATTTGGGCTATACCAAAGCACGGGTTCACCTTCACTATACCAAGGAAAAATACCTTGTTGATAAGCGTCTAATAAGCGCTCGGTTGATAAATCACCGCCAATAGCAACCAGCCCATTAGGCTCTTCAAATGCCAAATCAACATTAGGGAAAGGAGTATTACTTGAGCGAAGAATAAATTCTTCTGGGATATTAATCACGCGTTTTGTTTTCTGATAATTTCTTTAGCCATATACAGCGCCGCAATACTTCTGGCTTCGGTCAAATCTTTATGATAAGCCAAGTCCTCTAATTCTGAAAGTTTATATTCAACTACTTCAAGTGGTTCTGGTTCATCGCCTTCAGCGCTGGCTTCATAGAGATCTTGTGCAAGCACAATATGTGTTACATTCGATTGATACCCAGGTGCAAGCGTCATGGTTTTAATAAAAGTTAATTTATTTGAACCATAACCAATCTCTTCCATTAATTCTCGATTGGCCGCCTCTATTGATGTTTCTCCAGCATCAATCTTTCCTTTAGTTAGCGCCAACTCATAACGATCAGTGCCGCCCGAATATTCATAAATCATCAGTACGGTATCATCATCTAACATTGGTACTACTAATACTGCACCGTTACCCGGTGGCTTGAGGCGCTCATACTGACGTTTTTCACCATTAGAAAATTCCAAATCTAAACTTTCAATATTGAAAACACGTGTAGTAGCAAGGGTTTCAACACTTAATATCTTAGGTTTTTTACGCATAGATGTATTATATTAGGACTTGTATGGGTACAATAATACCTTTATCTCAAGGAATGAAATAATGAAAAAACTAACAACACTGTTTATACTGGCAATTTCAACACTCAGCCATGCATGGACAATTGAAGGCTATGGAGAATATAAATTTGACGCAATTAGTTCTAACGTTTATGTAATCCACGGTCCGTTAGACGAGCCTAATTCTGGCAATCAAGGCTTCATGAACAACCCTGGCATGGTGATTGGTGCTGACGGTGTGATTGTGGTTGATCCTGGTGGTAGCTATCAAACTGGTAAAAGAGTTGTTGGTGAAGTCAAAAAAATGACCGATAAGCCAATCGTAGCAGTATTTAATACTCATGTGCATGGCGATCATTGGCTAGGAAATCATGCAATCATAGAGCAATATCCCAATGCTAAAATTTATGCTCACCCGCAAATGATTGAGCAAGCAAAAGAAAGTGAAGCCGAATTTTGGATAGACTTAATTGAACGTTTAACTGAGGGCTCATCAAAAGGCACAATGGCTGTTTATCCCACTAACGCAACTTCACACTTGCAAACTATCACTATAGGCTCAGAACAATTCAAGATTCACAGTCCAACTACAAAAGCGCACACAACTACCGATATTATGATTGAACATGTAGGCAGTAAGACTTTGTTTTTAGGTGACAATGATATGATTAATCGTTTAGGTGGGTTTGGCAGCACATCTGATATGCATAGTAATATCGAAGTTTTGAATTACGCAATTGACCTAGGTCTTGCTAATTATGTACCAGGTCATGGTCCGTCAGGGAATGCTGAGAATTCTATCAAACCTTTCTTAAATTACTTGTCAATTCTGCAAGACGAAGCAAGAAAGGGTTATGAAGAAGATCTGGCTGATTATGAGATTAGGCCAGCTATCGTAAAAAGGTTGTCTGCTTACAAAAATTGGCATAGCCTTGACAACTACTTAGGCAGACATATTAATAAAATGTTGTTAGAAGTAGAATCGTTAGACTTGTAACAAGTCGACTGTTTTCTTAAAATTTTCACTAGCGCGAGCAAGGTTTCTTATTCAGTCAAAGAAACCATCCATATGAAGCTCAGTTAGCTCACTAAACCCGCCAATATGTTTCCCATCAATGGTAATTTGCGGCACCATACGTGCGCCATCTGTCACTTTAGAAAACTCCACCATGTGGGCTCGATCTTCATCGATGTATTTTTGCTCAAAGGGCAAACTCCATTTATCAAGAAGATCTTTAGTTTTAACGCAAATAGGGCATGTGTGAGTGGAGTAAACGACAATATTCATCATTAACCTTTAAGCGCTTCTACGACTAAATCACCCATCTTATTCGTGCTCACAACCGTGTCGCCATCACTGGCAATGTCTTGTGTGCGGTAGCCTTGATCAAGTACAGTGTTTACTGCTGCATCAATTTTATCAGCGAGTGCAATTTGGTTAAGTGAATAGCGCAACATCATTGAAACGGATAAAATCGTTGCTAAAGGATTGGCAATGTCTTGGCCGGCAATATCAGGCGCTGAACCATGAATGGGTTCATACATACCAAAACCGTCTTTGTTGAGTGACGCACTTGGCAACATGCCAATAGAACCTGTAAGCATCGCGGCACAATCTGACAGTACATCGCCAAATAAGTTTGAAGTCACCATCACATCAAATTGCTTTGGTGCTTTAACCAGCTGCATAGCTGCGTTGTCTACATACATGTGAGAAAGCTCAACATCTGGATAGTCTTTAGCCACCTCAATCATCACATCGCGCCATAATTCACACACTTCTAACACATTGGCTTTATCCACCGAACAAACACGCTTGTCGCGTTTTTGTGCAATTTTGAAAGCTGAATGGCCAATACGGCGAATTTCTGATTCATAGTAAGTAGCAGTATTAAAACCATAACGCTCGCCATCACGCATTTCAATACCACGTGGCTGGCCAAAATAAATACCAGCAACCAGTTCACGAACGATCATTAAATCTAACCCAGAAACAATGTCTTCTTTTAGGGTTGAAGCGCTAGCCAACTGCGGGTATAAAATCGCAGGACGAAGGTTTGAGAATAAATCCATCTCTGCGCGTAAGCCTAACAGGCCACGCTCAGGACGAAGGTCGCGCTCTAAAGTTTCCCACTGGTAACCACCCACAGCACCTAGTAAAATGGAATCACAGGCTTGCGCAGCATCCAAAGTTGCTTGTGGCAAAGGTGAGCCAGTTTCATCATAAGCCGTGCCGCCGACTAAGCCGTGCACTAATTCCATGCCTAAATTGGCATTTTCATTTAAATGGTCGATAACCTTAAGCGCTTGAGCAACAATCTCTTGACCGATGCCATCACCTGGCAGTATTAATACTTTTGACATTCTTCTATTCGTTTTTTAAAAGTTAAACATGCATTTTACTAGACACACTTCTATAAGAAATATTTTTTCCTTAACGGAGGAAAGCCTTGCTTTCCTCCGTTAACTGAATTAGATGTCTACCATTTCAAATTGATCTTTCGTTGCGCCACAATCAGGGCATACCCAATCTTCAGGTACGTCGTCCCATTTAGTTTTTGGCTCAATGCCGTCTTTTGGTGAGCCCAAGTATTCGTCATAAACCCAGCCACAAACGATACATCTTAATTTTTTAAATTTCATTATTGTCTCCAATTTTTAAATAAAAAAAAGGGGAGTGAATCACTCCCCTTTATTAAACCAATAATTAATTACAAATTATCAGCGTTTTTCGCTAAGTACTCAGCCACACCTTCTGGTGTGTCTTTCATGCCTTCATCACCTTTATTCCAACCTGCAGGGCAAACTTCGCCGTGTGTTGTATGGAAATCAAGTGCGTCAACCATGCGTAACATTTCATCAACATCTCTACCAAGCGGTAAATCATTCACTACTTGATGACGTACATCAAAGTTTTCATCAATTAAGAATGAAGCACGTAGTGCAATACCTGCTGGATGCACAATGCCATAAGCTTCCATAATTGAATGATCTGTATCAGCCACTAATGGAAAGTCAATTGCGCCTAAGCCACCATCTGCTGGTGCTGTGTTGCGCCATGCGTTATGTGTGAACTGCGAATCTACTGAAACACCAACTACTTCAACACCTTTCTCGGCAAACTTCGCCATTCTATGGTGGTGTGCCAAGATCTCTGAAGGGCAAACAAAAGTAAAGTCCAACGGATAAAAGAACAACATGATCTTTTTGCCTTTAAGGCTTGATAATGTAAATTCATCAACGATAGAACCGTTGGCTAAAACCGCTGCCGCTGTGAAATCAGGGGCTTGTTGTGTGACTAAAACACTCATACTTTCTCCAAATAATATAATAAAAAACCAACCAATTATACAACTGACAAACGGTATAAATCATATAAAAAATAAGGGTTTGTCGTCGACACCACAATAATTAACTCATTCTTCAGTAAAATAGCGCCATGCTTAAAATTTACAACACGCTTAGCAAACACAAAGAAGCATTTCAACCAATCGACCCTAACAAGGTAGGAATGTATGTTTGTGGCATGACAGTATACGACTATTGTCACATGGGTCATGCCCGTGTATTGGTGATGTTCGATGTTATTACTCGCCATTTAAGACGTCATTTTCCCAAGGTGGAATACGTACGTAATATCACCGATATTGATGACAAAATTATCAAGCGTGCCGTTGAAAATAAAGAAGATATTTATAGTTTAACCAATCGCTTTATCGATGCTATGCATGAAGATGAGCAAGCGTTGGGTGTATTGCCACCTGATGTAGAGCCACGTGCTACTGATGCCATAGATCAAATGTTTTACATGATTGAGACACTGATTGAAAAAGGCATTGCTTATCAAGGCAGTAATGGTGATGTGTATTATTCAGTGCGCGATTTTGAAGGCTATGGAAAACTCTCAGGAAAAAACTTAGATGAGCTTGAAGCCGGTGCTAGAGTTGATGTTGAAACTGATAAAAGAGACCCGCTAGATTTTGTCTTATGGAAGATGGCCAAGCCAAGCGAGCCAAGTTGGTCATCGCCTTGGGGTGATGGACGGCCTGGTTGGCATATTGAGTGTTCTGCGATGTCATGCCACCATTTGGGTAATCATTTTGATATTCATGGTGGAGGCATGGATTTGACATTCCCACATCATGAAAATGAGATTGCTCAATCTGAAGGTGCTAATGGCACCACGTTTGTTAACACTTGGATGCATGTTGGCTTTGTTAATATTAACGATGAAAAAATGAGTAAATCGCTGGGTAACTTTTTTACCATTCGTGGTGTGTTAGAAAGTTATGATGGTGAAACTCTGCGTTACTTTATTATGAGCTCACATTATCGTAGCCCGCTCAACTTTAGCGATGATAATTTAAACTTGGCAAAAACCTCGCTAACGCGCTTATACACAGCAATACGTGGATTAAGCACCTCTGACGCGGCGATGGATGAAGTCTCACAACGATTTGATTTTGAGTCCCGTTTTAATGCATCATTGGATGATGACTTTAATACGCCAATTGCATTGAGTATTTTGTTTGAGCTGGCTAAAGCGATTAATTCACAACGCGAAAAAGACATCGACCAAGCAAATGCTTTGGCTCAACTCTTGAAAAAACTCGGCAGTTATATTGGTATCTTGCAAACTGATGCAGACAGCTTTCTGAAACAAGGTGTTGATTTAGCCGATGAAGACATTGATGCAAAGATCAAGCAACGTGACGAGGCAAAAGCCAATAAAGACTTTGCTTTAAGTGATCAAATTCGCGACGAGCTAACCGAATTAGGCATTATTTTAGAGGACAGTGCAAATGGCACAAGCTGGCGCCGAGGATAAACTCGACTGGTCACAAATCGATACTGTGTTGCTCGACATGGATGGCACACTACTCGACCTTAATTTTGACTTGCATTTTTGGATGGAATACATGCCACTAGTGTTTGCCAACAAGCACAATCTAACCCATGACGAAGCTAAGGCCAAGATCTACCCAATCCTTAGAGCAGAAGAAGGAAAACTACACTGGTATTGCTTAGATTATTGGCAAAATATTTTTGAGCTTGATATTGCCCAACTTAAAGAAGATGTGGCGCATTTGATTCAAATCCACCCATTCGTTTTAGAATTTTTGACTCAGGCTAGGCAGCACAACAAACGCATTTATTTGGTGACGAATGCGCACCGAAAAACTATTCAGCTAAAAATGCGTGTGACTAACTTGGAAGACTATTTTGACGATATCATCACCTCGCATGATTATGGTGTTGCCAAAGAAGACCAGGGGTTCTGGCAAAAATTAGATAAATCCATTAACTTGGATAAAGCAAAAAGCGTGTTTTTCGATGATTCAGCGCACGTACTCAAATCAGCCAAAAAATTTGGCATTGGCACTGTTGTTGCTATCAGCAAACCCAGCTCTGAAATTAAAACCAAAGCCGTTGAAGGGTTTATCAATATCGAGACCTTTGAGCACGCAATGCCAGTAAAATCACATTAACAAAAAAACCCGCCTAAAGGCGGGTTTTTTAATCAGTACAACTGCTAGCAATTATTCGCCGCCAATCGCACCCATTAGAGCAAAACTTTTAACAAATGGCGTTGCCATTCTAGGGTCTTTGATCATTGCACCAAAGTCACCTTTTTCGAACTTTAACTTACCCATTGTTACTGCCATGCCCATTGAAGCCATACCTAATGGTTTATCCAACCATTTCATCCAGTTTTTCTTGTCTGCACGCATGTCCCAATCGGCAGTTTCGCCATTGAAATCACCTGCACGAACACACTCGCCGTTTTCAACTACGAAAATACCAGTTGGTGTGCCATCACCTTTAAAACCACAAGCAATTGTTGATGAAAAGTTGATTTCTGCTAATTTACCACGTACTTCGTCTGAGCCATTCCAAGCTTCTTTTAATTGGTTCATCCACTCATCTGAAAATAATGCCGCCATGTTAATCTCCTATTAATTTAATTCTTTTTTTAAACTTTTGTTCGCTAATCGAACGCATATATTATGCCAATTAAAATCGGCAATATTGCACTGTTTTATGAATAAAATACCGGCTATTTTTGTTGGTACTATAAATGCCTGTTTTAGCAAGAAAAATTAAAGTTTTAAGTATAATTACAGGCTTTGCTTTTTATTCAAATCTGCCGTGCCAAAACTTTGTATATTGTCTGACTCTCATGGTTTTATTCACCCTGAAGTTGTTAAGATTGCCAACCAATGTGATATTGCTATTCATGCAGGTGATATTATTAACGAAAGTACGCTAAGCCAATTAAAGCCTAAGCAAAAACTTGTTGCCATTCAAGGTAATAATGACGAACATATTAGCTCACTTAATAAGATTGAGTTTCTTGAATTCCCAAGCGGGAAAATTGCCATTGAACATGGGCATTTGCATGGGCATCACAAACCATCGCACGAATCATTAAGGGCAGCTTACCCAGATGCTAAAGTGATTATTTATGGGCACACGCACAAGCAAGTGATTGACAAAGAATCAACACCTTGGGTAATTAACCCAGGTGCGTCAGGCGAGGTCCGCAATCATGGCGGATCAAAGTGTTTTACAGTGGATGTTTATGACGACAAAGAGTGGTTAATCACGCCTTATGTTTTTAGCTAGCTAAAAAATTTAAGTTTTTTATTTTTTAGGAATGTAGTCACCAAACATAGCAACCACTTTAGTCACTTCGTTTTTTGATCCTAATATAACGGGTACACGATCATGAATATCTTTAGGTTGTACGTCCATAATACACATACGACCCGTAGAAGAAAGGCCACCAGCTTGCTCAACAATCATCGACATTGGGTTGCCTTCATACATTAAGCGAAGCTTGCCAGCTTTTGATGGATCACGACTGTCATAAGGGTACATAAAAATACCGCCACGGATAAGAATACGGTGAACTTCTGCAACCATAGAAGCAACCCAGCGCATGTTGTAACGCTTGCCTAGAGGACCTTCTTCACCTTGTAGGCAGTCATCAATATATTGCTGCATCTCTGGCTCCCAGAAGCGCTGATTAGACATATTGATTGCAAATTCAGCTGTGTCTTCGGTAACTTTTAATTGCTCTTTAGTTAATACAAATTCGCCAATATTGGTATCTAATGTGAATAAATTAACGCCTTTACCTGTAGTCATAACAAGCAGTGTGGAAGGTCCATATAAAACATAGCCGGCTGCTACTTGCTTATTGCCCGGCTGTAAGAAAACATCTTGGTCATCACCTGTGCGATTGTCGTCAGGTGCTTTTAGAATAGAGAAGATTGTACCAACAGAAAGGTTAACATCGATATTTGAAGACCCGTCTAACGGATCAAAGGTAACTAAGTATTTGCCATCAGCATGGCCGGCAATTGTGTAATCTTCTTCTTCGGAACCGACACCTTTAACGTAAGGATTGGAACACAAAATGTTCTTTAAAAGATCGTTAGAAATAACATCCAACATCTTTTGGGTTTCACCCTGAATATTTTCATCTTCAGTTGCGCCTAAAATACCAGCTAATTCGCCCTGGCCTAATTTATAGGCAATATCTTTACACGCAACCATCGTGTCCTTAATAACAAGCTCTAGCTCAGCTGAAACGCCATCATTTGATAATACTTGGTCTAATCTTTTCATCGAGAGCCCCACCCTTATAAACAAAATAATATTTTATGATTTTATCATACCCCCAATGAGATATATTTTGATATCACTATAAAACAATGTGGTGAAAAATAGCTATAGGTATAATTTTTTGATTCTTATTTAATAAAGGTATGACGATGAAGAACGCTTTCTATGCTCAATCTGGCGGTGTAACTGCTGTGATTAACGCTTCTGCTTGTGGTGTAATTGAAACTGCACGCAAAAATTCAGACAAAATTGGTACGGTTTATGCTGGTCAAAACGGCATTATTGGTGCGCTAACTGAAAACTTAATTGACACCTCTAAAGAATCAACAGCTGATGTTGCTGCACTAAAGCACACGCCGTCTGGTGGTTTTGGCTCTTGTCGTTACAAGATGAAGTCTTTGGAAGCAAACAAAGCAGAATACGAAAGATTGATCGAAGTATTTAAAGCACACGATATTGGCTACTTCTTTTACAACGGTGGTGGCGACTCAGCTGACACTTGTTTAAAAGTTTCTCAATTATCTGAATCTATGGGCTACCCAATTCAGGCGATTCACGTACCAAAGACTGTAGATAATGATTTACCAGTGACAGACAACTGCCCAGGTTTTGGCTCAGTAGCTAAGTATATTGCTGTTTCTACAATGGAAGCAAGTTTTGACGTGGCCTCAATGGCAGCAACTTCTACTAAGATTTTTGTACTTGAGGTCATGGGTCGCCACGCAGGCTGGATTGCAGCAGCTGGTGGTTTGGTTGACGATTCAATTCCAGTGGTTATTTTATTCCCTGAAGTTAAGTTTGACGAAGAGAAATTCTTGGCTAAAGTTGACAAGAACGTTAAAGAATTTGGTTACTGCACAATTGTTGTATCTGAAGGAACGCAATGGCCAGATGGTCGCTTCCTAGCAGAGCAAGGCACTCGCGATGACTTTGGTCATGCGCAATTGGGTGGTGCAGCGCCAGTTGTAGCTCAACTAATTAAAGACGCCTTAGGTCATAAATTCCACTGGGCAGTTGCAGATTACTTACAGCGTTCGGCGCGTCACTTAGCATCAGAGTCTGATGTTGAGCAAGCTTACGCACTTGGTGAAGCCGCTGTTAACATGGCCTTAGAAGGCAAAAACTCTGTCATGCCGGCTATTATCCGCACATCAAATAATCCATACACTTGGGAGATTGGCTCTGGTGAATTAAAAGACATTGCCAACGTTGAAAAGATGATGCCAATGGAGTACATTTCTGATGATGGCTTTGGCATTACTGATGCTTGTCGTGAGTACTTGCAGCCTCTAATCGAAGGCGAGAACTACCCTCCATACAAAAATGGTTTGCCGGACTACGTGGTAATGAAAAAAGAAATGGTAGAAAAGAAATTACCATCTTTTGAAGTATAAGGAACTCAGAAAATGAACGTTATTTTATTAGGCCCTCCGGGCGCAGGAAAAGGTACTCAAGCAACGAATATTTGCGAGAAGCACTCTATTCCACAAATCTCAACAGGCGATATGCTGCGAGCTGCTGTTAAAGCGGGCACGCCATTAGGTATTGAAGCTAAAAAAGTAATGGACGCTGGCGGTTTGGTGTCTGACAACATTATTATTGGCCTGGTTAAGGAAAGAATTCAAGAAGATGATTGTGCAAACGGTTTCTTATTTGATGGCTTTCCACGCACCATTGCTCAAGCAGATGCACTAAAAACTGACGGTGTTAAAGTTGATTATGTTGTTGAAATTCAAGTGCCTGATGAAGATATCGTTGCCCGCATGTCGGGCCGTCGTGCGCACTTAGCATCTGGTCGTACTTATCATGTTATCTACAATCCACCGAAAGTGGAAGGTGTTGATGATATCACTGGTGAAGAGCTAGTGCAGCGCGCTGATGATAATGAAGATACTGTTCGTTCTCGCTTAGATGTTTACCATGAACAAACTCAACCTTTGGTTGACTACTACCAATCGTGGATGAACGAAGACGATAATGCACCTAAATATGGCGCTGCAAATGGTGTTGGATCACTCGATGAAGTAAGAGATCGTGTTTATGCAAACCTAGGCTAGGCCTAACTTGCAAAAACAAAATGGGGGCTTATGTCATAATGTGACATAAGCCTTTTTTTTGAATTTTTATAATAGAGAAAAATATGAGTACAATCGGCCCAAGAGAAATTGACGTTCCATTTCGTCCTATCCCCTTAGATGTGCCTGAAGGCATGAAACATAACGAGTTTTTCAACTCGCCAGAAAATCTAAAAGATCTAACTGAAAATAATGGCTTGTTAATCAATGATGAAGATTTGTTACTTTATCGAAAAGCCTTAGGTCATTCAAATGAATTTGACTGTTCAATTATTTACAACACCTCGAACAATGTTTTAAACCCGTTAGGTCGAGCAGTGCGTCGCACACAATTACCTAAAAATGTTAGAAAAGTTTGGAATCGCATGAATCAAATTGTTATTGGATTTATGTTGGAGCAATATCCAGATCCAGACAAACATTTGATCCTAGCAGGCGAGGCGTCGCTTGATGCAACTTGGCCAATTACTTCTGCAGGTGTGCCAAGTATTCGCATGCTACACAACCACTTTATTGTTTTCGACAAACAGCAATTAAAAGACGCGCCACTCACTGACACTAATAACCCAAATTTAACTGATGGCGGGCAACACTCTTTGTTTGCTGCTTATATGCAAGATGTGTATGTTGAGTTTTTATCATCACTCGATTTAAAAATACTCAAGCCCGTTGAAAGCAATGCATCCAGCCTTGCGCTAACAGGCTATCCACAAGGTCTACCAAGTTGGGAAATACAAGGAGGTATTGACAGCTTAAAAAATATCGATTTTTGGAAAGAGTACGATCTTGTTCTTAAAGGTTTTTTAGATTTTTATCGCACCTTCTTTACTCAAGTGTCTAGTAGGAATGCAGGGGTGCCAGACAACGCTTACTTCCCTAAAGAAATTGAAAAGACATTGTTATTCAATAACTGCTTTTTATCAGCCGCTAAAAAAGTGCGTGATAAATGTATTGATGATGCTAAATACGCCTCATCAATTCGCTGGCAACCAGCATTCAAACAACTTATTTATCGCAACGACGAAGGAAAACTGATTGTGGTTATTTCACAAAATTCTATCGGCAATGCTATCACTGAATTACTAGGTGTTGTGGTTAACCGCACACCAAATGCTAAAGCTTACGAACAGGCGGAACCAGCACTGCTTGAAAAGCTACTAAAACTCAGATCGAGACTAGTTGAAGCTGATTTAGGTCGCGGCATTGAAACCCAACATTGGCCAAAAGACTAAGCAATAAAAAACCGCTTAAAAAAATCCTACAAAACAATACCTAAAAGGCATTGTTTTTCAGTTATTTATTATATTATTTAGTGCTTATTAATCTATAATCACTGTTGGACAAATTTAACTATAAATAAAAAGGAGAAAAGAAAGAAAATGGATATACTAACGATGGCCATCGGGGCTTCAATTATTGCTGTTTTATACGGCTTATACACAATGACCTGGATCTACAAACAATCGCCAGGTAGTGACAAAATGAAAGAGATTTCAGATGCGATTGCAGAAGGCGCAAGTGCCTATCTAAACCGCCAATACACAACCATTGGTATGGTTGGTGTTGTACTATTGGTTATTATTTCTCAAGCATTAAGCTACCCAGTAGCACTTGGATTCTTGATTGGTGCAGTTCTTTCTGGCGCAACAGGTTACATTGGTATGAATGTATCAGTTAAGTCTAACTGTCGTACAGCAGAAGCCGCCAAGAATGGCGTAAATGCTGCCTTCCAAGTTGCTTTTAAAGGTGGTGCGGTAACTGGTATGTTGGTTGTTGGTTTAGCATTACTTGGTGTTGCTGGCTTCTACGCTGGCTTACTAGCTTCTGATGTTGCACAAGCTGATGCATTACATGCGTTAATCGGTTTGGCATTTGGTGGTTCATTAATTTCAATCTTCGCTCGTTTAGGTGGTGGTATCTTTACTAAGGGTGCTGACGTTGGTGCTGATATTGTTGGTAAAATTGAAGCAGGTATCCCAGAAGATGATCCGCGTAACCCTGCAGTAATTGCTGATAACGTTGGTGACAATGTTGGTGACTGTGCAGGTATGGCGGCTGACTTGTTTGAGACTTACGCGGTAACTATTATTGCAACAATGATGCTTGCAGGTGTACTTGGCTTAGGTAACGATGCAATTCTTTACCCATTAGCTTTGGGTGCTGTTTCTATTATTGCTTCAATTATTGGTACTTTCTTTGTGAAAGTATCTGATGGTGGTTCAATCATGGGTGCACTTTATAAAGGTTTAATCGTATCTGCAGTATTAGCGGCAATTGCCTTCTATTACGTGACCATCGATATGGGCATGGGTATGAACTTGTTCTATGCATCACTGATTGGTTTAGCATTAACAGCGGTAATGGTAGTTGTAACTGAATATTACACCTCAACTGAGAGTGCGCCTGTACAACATGTTGCTGAAGCCTCCAAAACAGGTGATGGTACTAACGTTATTGCTGGTATCGGTTTAAGCATGAAATCTACTGCATTACCTGTATTAGCCGTTTGTGCTAGTATTTGGGGTGCGCATGCATTAGGCGGCCTATACAGTATTGCAATTGCTGCAACGGCTATGTTGTCAATGACGGGTGTTATTGTTGCCTTAGATGCTTATGGTCCGATTACTGATAATGCGGGTGGTATTGCTGAAATGGCTGAGCTTCCTGAAGAGATTCGTAACATTACTGATCCACTAGACGCTGTTGGTAATACAACTAAAGCGGTAACTAAAGGCTATGCAATTGGCTCTGCTGGTTTAGCAGCGTTAGTATTGTTTGCTGACTTTACCAATGAGCTAAACACTAGAGCTGGATTTGATGCTATTTCGTTTGATTTATCAAACCACATGGTAATTATCGGCTTGTTCTTAGGTGGCCTTGTTCCTTACTTATTCGGCGCAATGGCAATGGAAGCAGTAGGTCGTGCAGCAGGTGGTATTGTTGAAGAGGTTCGTCGTCAATTTAGAGAGATGCCAGGCATTATGGATTACACTCAGAAACCTGACTACTCTAAAGCGGTTGACATGTTAACTAAGTCTGCGATTAAAGAAATGATTATCCCTTCAATCCTACCTATCTTGTTCCCAGTAGCTGTTGGTTTGCTATTAGGTGCTGAGGCATTAGGTGGTTTATTGATCGGTTCTATCGCAACGGGTATTTTCGTGGCAATCTCTATGACCACTGGTGGTGGTGCATGGGATAACGCTAAGAAATACATCGAAGATGGTCAGCTTGGTGAAGGTCATGAAAAAGGATCTGACACACACAAAGCGGCGATTACCGGTGACACTGTAGGTGACCCGTACAAAGATACGGCTGGTCCTGCGATCAACCCATTGATCAAGATTATCAACATTGTTGCAATCATGATCATTCCTTTATTAGGCACTCCTTTATTAGGATAGTCGATTAAAAGATAATAAAAAGGCGTGCAAATAGCACGCCTTTTTTTTCGCCTATAGAAAGTAGCTAATCTGCCTTAGGCACCTCATGGTCATACATGAATTGTTTTTGCATGCGTATACCAATATAAGCGCCCAGCATCAGTGCAAACAAATCCACAAACGAGCCTAGTGATAAAGTAGAGGTTCCAGCAACACCTTGGCCCAAAGTACAGCCCATACCTAAAATACCACCAATACCGACCATCGCACCACCAACAGCATAACGCAAGGCTTCGCCAATAGAATCAAACCATACAATTTTAAAGCGTCTAGTTAAGATAGAAATTAACACTGAGCCTGCGCCCACACCCAAAAAAGCAACCAAACCAAAGGTCAAGATATACCACTCAGGATTTGAGGCAATATAGAGTAAATCACCCATTGGTCGAATAAAGGTATAAGATTGAGTGCCCATACCATACTGAGGGTTGTCGCTAAAATCTGACGCTTCATTGGCCAACTCACCTATTGGACCACCAGAAATATAAAAAGCGCCGACAATCAATGCGCCAACTACAAAACCACCAATCCAGTTATCGCGTCTAGCAACAAAGTCTTTACTTTTAAAAACCAAACTCATGATTGATAACGACAGAGTCAATCCAATAACAATGCGCATTGTGGAAGTTTCAACGCCAATTAGACCGCCTAAAATCGTACCTAAATCTTGCATCTCGAACCCATAATCATCTAAATTAGGCGAAGCTGGCAAGACCCAAGACAAGAAATAATCGTTAAAAAATCCCTCGACATATAGCATTAAAACGGCTGCACCACCCATACCTAAAATTGCCACAATAGCTTTAAGATTGCCACCGCCTAAATTTAGGATGCTCTTCATGCCACAACCACGACATAAAGTCATACCAATACCAAAGAATGCGCCGCCAATTAAATAAGCTGGCCAACGAAACTGACTCATACGATAAGGAGGACGTGTACTATCCGCACTAATAATCTCCAGTGCTTCAAAAATAGTAACACCAAATACAGCAGTAGCAATGGCAAAGAAGTACATCGATAAACGACCTGTATTACCGCTATGAATGAAGTCTGCAATGCCGCCTAACGGGCAAAAGTCAGTTTTACGTGCGACTGCACCAAAAACAATAGAAACACTGAAAATAACGAAAAATAATGCAACAATTTCTTCGCTTAAATCACCCAAAACAGGTAAGTCCATAACCCCTCCTCAAGAATATAATGCGTAGAATTATATCAAGGTTTAATTAAGTAAAGAAACAAGACTGCAATTGTATTTACAGGGGCATTAAAAAAGGATGCTAAAAGCATCCTTTTGAAGATATAAAAACCTAGCCTTACTTATCCTTTTTGGGTTTGAGTACATTTGTACTTTTAGAAAGTGAAAAATCTGCCTGCGCCTTCATAATAGAGTCAACACATTCGTCCAAATCATTGTACTCATCAACACCCGCATCAAAACGCTTGTCACGTAAAAAGTAAAACAAAGCCCTGTATTTAAAAGCTGCCACTTTAACCACGATAAAAGTGTAATGTTTATGCTCCCAAACAGCGGCTGGCTGCTCTTCTCCATCTATTTCAATATCACCCAAATGCACGCCATGATCTTTTTCTCTCCAACGATCATCGACATGCTTTTGAATAGTTTCAACTTCTGATTGTGTAAAGTCCATAATATTTAATGTATTGATTGCATGTTTTTAAGGCCGGGCATAACGTCATCAACCGGACCACCCAGTCTAGCTTCTTCATGTGTTGGCTCGCGCACTGTAACCACTTCAAGGACAAAAATCACATCTCGACCACAAAGCGGGTTATTGCCATCTACTGTAACTGAATTTTCATTAATTTGAATCACTGTAAAGTTGATACGCTCACCTTTTTCATTCTCCATCGGGATCATGGTGCCGACTTTCCTTAAATCTTCACTTAGACCATCTAATGGCATGGTTGTCACTAAAGATTCATCTCTAGGGCCATATATTAGATCTATATCAACTGGCATTTTAACAATATCGCCCTCAACTTGGCCAACTAACTCGGCTGTCACCTCTGGCGATAAAATTTCACTTATACCTTGGATATAACCCAAAGGAAATTCAACCTCAGACAAAACATCATTGGTCTTTTTATCAAGTATTTTGTATTTGAGTTCGACAAACTTGCCGTCTTCAATAATCATCTTATTCATCATCAGTTAAAAAATAGTCGCGCCAAAAATTTTAACTTCGTCATCTTCAAAACCAAGCACCAAACGACCCAACCATTCACCTGGTTTCTTTTTGTGTCTTTGTTTAAACAAAACCGTCACATGTTTACCACGACGAATCGTGCCCATAAATTCAACATCTTCATGTAAATTTTTTGTGAGTTCACTTCTGGCAAACTGCTTGCCCATTTCGATTTCATTTGCACCACGCAACATTTCTTCAGAAAAATTTCTGGTAAATGCACCATAGTTTGAATTATTAGAATACTTAACCAAATCATCCCACATTGGACGTGCGATTTCTAGTAATTCTTTTTCAGTCTTTTCAAGAATGTCCATCTATTATTCTCCATTAAAAGAAGTAAAAAAACCAACATAAACTTATGTTGGTTTTTTAAAATTATCTAATAAAGACCTATTGCTAAGCCTTTATTAAGCGAGCCTATTACTTCTCGTCTACCAAGTGATACAATGGTTGTTTCTCCATCTTGTATTCACCTGTAGTACGATCACGTTGAGAAGTTGTTAGTACATGCCAATTGTCATCATCTAACTTCATCTTGTCACCACGGTAGTAGTAACCAGGCCAGCGAGTTTCCTCACGGAATAAAGTATGCTGAACAACACACTCAGAAGTACGGTGACGGTGCTTAAGCTCCCATGCACGTAACAACTGGTGAATATCTTCTGCACCAACTTTCTCTAAGTCTTCTTCTAGGATTGCTAATTTAGCTAGACCCATATTTAGAAGCTTATCGTTAGTCATGTATTGAACTGTTACACCACCTGCATACTCGTCCATCAACTTCTGTAAACGTTGTAAACCAGGGAAAGGCAAGATGTAACTTGGCGATACAGTACCACCAACAATTTCATTACTACCGACTTGGTAAGTTTCTAAAGGCTTGTAGATCTCTTCTTTACGATCATCAATTTGTTTCTGTGAAACATTGATACCATTTGCCTTACCATCATCAATATATTTACAAGCAGCTTTTGCAGATAAACGACCTTCAGTGAATGAACCTGATGAGAATGCGTGCGGTGTACCACCAACAGCATCACCTGCACCAAATAAACCATCAACTGTCATCATACGGTTATAGCCCCAGAAGTACTCAGGAATGTCACCTGAAATATCTTTAGGACCTGAACACCATGCGCCACAACCAGTTGCGTGCGAACCCATTACATACGGCTCAGACGTTGTCAACTCAGGGTTGATGTACTTAGGATCAATGTCTGTTGCAGCCCATAATACCGCTTGACCAACAGTCATACCTAGGAAGTTTTCCCACCCTACTTCTTCTAAATGCGGGTCTTGGAATGCTTCAACTGTAACCATGTGAATTGGACCACGACCAGCAGCTACTTCAGAAATGAATGCGTGGTTACGCAAACAAGTCGGAATAGGCTTGTGAGAGAAATGCTGGTTTTCTGTATCAAGATACGCTTTACCAACCATCTTCGTTAATGCCGGGAACCATTTAGATTCATACTCATCGCCATAAGCGTTTTGAGTGTATGTGTGAAGGTGTAAGAAGTATGCGCCAACTGGACCATAACCGTCTTTGAATCGTGCAAGAACGATACGGTTTTCCATTTGCGTCATCTTAGCACCAGCTTCAATCATCAATGCATAAGCAGAACCTGAAGACCAAGGTGCGTACCATACACGACCTGCGCCTTCACCTACTGAACGTGGCTTAAAGATGTTAGATGCACCACCTGCACCACAGATTACTGTCTTAGATTTAAATACGTGGTAGTTACCTGTACGTACGTTAAAACCAACAGCACCCGCAATACGGTTATCTTGTGCATCGTCCATTAATAAGTGTGTAACCATAATACGGTTAAACGTCTTATCAGCATTAACTTTAGCAGCTTCTGCAACGATAGGCTTGTAAGATTCACCATGAATCATAATCTGCCAGCGACCTTCACGCATGTATGCGCCTTTACCGATATCACCTTCAGGTAAATCAGCTCTCTTAGGATCCTTCATTAATGGAAGACCCCATTCTTCAAATTTATGTACTGCAGAGTCAACGTGACGAGCCATATCAAAGGCTAAATCTTCACGAACCATACCCATTAAATCCATACGTGCATAACGTACGTGATCTTCAGGATTGTTCTCGCCCCAACGAGTACCCATGTAACAGTTAATCGCGTATAGACCTTGAGCAACTGCGCCAGAACGATCGATGTTTGCTTTTTCAGCAATTACGACTTTCTTATCACGACCCCAATGTCTAGCTTCATAAGCAGCACCTGTACCACCTAAACCTGCACCAACAACTAAAATATCAATGTTGTCTTCTGTAATTGTCTTGTAACCCATTAGTAGTACACTCCTTCTTTAAGTTTCAAACCGTTAGATTCTAACGTGTGTAAGCCACCGTCATCTAAACGAATTGATTCTGGCTCAAATGCCAATAATTCACTGTCACGTTCTGCTTGAGTTGGCTCTGCTTCGTTTCTGAAGTCAGGAATTGCCGAGCCCCATGGCTTAGTAGTGATTGGTGACAAGAAGTTCTTAACACGGCCGTCACGGAATTTAACTCTCCATGCAATCGTGCCTTTTCTTTCATCACGTAGTACACGAACACTGTGGCCTAATGGCGCAAAGTCTGCGTAACCACGTACGTCAATCGCTTGGTGTGGACATGCTTTAACACATGAGTAACACTCCCAACACATGTTAGGTTCAATATTTAGGGCACGACGATATTTCTTATCGATGTGCATAATGTCAGATGGGCAGATATCTACACAATGTCCACAACCATCACAACGGGTCATATATACAAAAGTTGGCATATTATTTCCTCTCTCTTAAGTTAATTAGTTAAATAAATTTAGTAGTTTTCTGGCTTGCTACGCTTGATACCAAGACCCATATCCATTGGCGCATCTTTAAGAAGCTCCATTGAGTGTCTGTTCTGCTGCCATTCATCGTCTCTTGTCTCATGAGGCAAGTTCTCGTTTGTACCATTAGCTTCAATGATGCGCTTGTTGTAAGCTGCCATCGGCTTGAAGAACATGTGTGAGAATTTAGACCAGTAAACACTACCAAACAATGCAGTAGTTGAAATGATTAAGAAAGTAAACCATGCGCCAGTACCGCCACCGTAGATTTCCCAACCTAATGCAGCTAATGACGTACCCATTAAACCTAATGAGAAGATGTCTTTTCTAAGATCAATTTGGAAGTATGATTGACCTTCAGATTGACAGTCAACTTTAAATGCAAACCAGTAACCCCAGCTACCAACTAGCAACATAATGGCACCAATGTTCCATGCTGTTGCAAGTGTTGTAGTTTCAGCTTGGCCGTAAATGATTATTGCTGTTGCAGCAACGAATAAAACAAAACCCCACATCGTAAAGATATGTACCAATCTACGTGGTCCGTTAGAGAACTCACCAGCTGTTGCAACGTCGATTGCTACAGTACCAACCAATGCATTCACTTTATCGCCAGCGCTAAGCTGCTTTAATCTACCTGTTTCGTTTCCGATAGAAGACTCTGCTTCGCCTGCTGCTAATAATGCTTCCGCTTTATCAGCTGCTTCAAAAAAGTACGTTGCACTTTTCTTATGTAGTAAATCAGCAATTGTCATAACAATAACTGATGCAATCATGACAGTAACGTACATTTGCATGTCTGCCCACGCGATACCATTTTCGACTAAAGCCGCAATTGGTGTTGTAGTGATATCCATTTTTCCTCCTTAGGGTTTTATTAATCACAAACTAAAACTATTAACAACCTTGCTAATAATTCGATGTTTCTTTTATTAGATTTTAGACACAGTTGAACGCGCCAAAAATCCAATTATTATACTTATAAAACTTTTTCTTTACAATAAAAAAACTAAATAAGTGTTATTTAGCCGAGTGTCCACTCAGTTTAATCTCAACTTTATCTTCTTCCTTAATGCCAGCGTAATAAGCTTGCAATACTTTAGCCACTTCAGGACGCGAGAATTCTTCAGGAAGGTCTTCACCGTCTGACAACATCTTACGAACCTTTGTACCTGATAATAGAACACGATCTTTAGCTTCATGTGGGCAAGTCTTCATTGAAGACATACCACCACATTCATCACACCAGAATGTCCAGTCAATTTTAAGTGGCTGTGTTACTAGTGCATCGTCAGCAATTTCATCAAAGATGTTATGTGCATCAAATGGACCGTAGTAATCATCAACACCCGCGTGGTCACGACCAACGATTAGGTGTGAACAACCGTAGTTTTGTCTGAATAATGCGTGCAATAATGCCTCACGTGGACCTGCATAACGCATGTCTAATGGGTA
This sequence comes from Gammaproteobacteria bacterium, assembly GCA_029243595.1. Lineage (GTDB taxonomy): Bacteria > Pseudomonadota > Gammaproteobacteria > PS1 > Pseudothioglobaceae > Thioglobus_C. The sequence continues at coordinate 56,879 of JAQWRQ010000028.1, forward strand.
ACCAGACTGTAATACTGTGTTATCTACAAAGTAATTTTCAATCAATGTTGAAATCGCTTCTGAGCGAACGTCAGCTGGAATATCGCCAGCCTTAAGGCCACCTAATACTGAGTGGATCATTACGCCATCACAAATCTCTACTGCAATTTTTGCTAAGTATTCATGTGAACGATGCATTGGGTTACGTGTTTGGAATGCTGCAATTGTCTTCCAACCTTTATCATCAAAGTAAGCACGTGTCTCAGCAGGCGTCATGTACAACTCACCGAACTTAGCTGGGAAGCCACCATCAGATAATACTTTAATAGGGCCAGCAAGATTGAACTCGCCTTGTGCCATTACCATAACAACACCTGGATGAGCGTCTTCAGTTGTTTTGAAAACTGACTCACACTCGTGTGCCTTGTCAATGCTGTACTTCTCAGTCACTGTCATTGTTGCAAGAATATCGCCAGACTTACCACTAACAATAGCAACTTCATCACCTGCTTTTACGTCTGCATCGTCAGTTGATAAAGTAACAGGAATTGGCCAAAATAAGCCATTAGCCATCGTCATATTGTCACAAACACCTTTCCAATCTGCTTCACCCATGAAACCATCTAGTGGGTTAAAACCACCGATACCCAACATAACAATGTCGCCTTCTTCTCTAGAAGAACAAGTGATTTTTGGAAGTGACTCAGCTCTTGCTAGCTCTGCAGTCAATGCATCGCCTGATAGGGCTAATTCGTTAATTGTATCACTACCATGTGGTGGGACTAATTTTGACATGTCTATCCTATATTAATTTAAAAGACGAAATTATACCGGCAGGCGTTTTTTAACACATTATTTTATGGTGATATTTTAATATACCCCCTAAGGGGTACTCTGAAAAACAGAGTAAAAAGGTCAGGAATTAAAGATAAGGAAGAGAATTTATGACGTCATACACGATTTAAAAATTGAGCGATGCACATCACCAATACTAACGATACCAACGAGTTTTCCATTGTGAGTGACTGGGATTCTTCTAAACTTTCTAAGCCACATGGTGCTTGCTGCTTTTAAGCAAGGCATGTCCAAATCAATACTAGCAACGCCTTTGGTCATAATATCGCCAATCTTAACGCTCATGGTATCTTTGTAATTGTGCTCCATGTTTTCAAAATCAAGATGAGCATCGCTCATAACCTCGTCTAACTTAGGAAACATATGTTGCAAGATGTCTTTTTCTGAGATGATGCCAACCAAGTTGTTGTCACCATCAACTACCGGCGCACCACTAATATGATCCATTATCATCATGATGGCAATATCTTTAACTGGTTGATCTGGGGTAACGGTTTTAACGTTGGTTGACATGATGTCTTGTACTTTCATGGCGTTTCTCCGTATAAATTGATAAATAAGTAAATTTGTTATTCTACCGCGTTCGCCCTAGAAAGTTATAACTTAATTTTAAACTTGACTCGATCAACCCCGTCTTTTGATTTTTGCGCGATTACTTTGTCATTTTTAATATCGTAGTCTAGCGTACCACCACTAAATGAATCAAACCCTTGAACTAAGTGCGCCTTACCCTGTAAATGCACAAATTCCTTTTTGAGTAAATAGGTAATATTAAGCGCTGTTGCTTCAATAAAACGCGGTTGATTGGGTTGGTTCTGTTTGTAATGTGCGCGCTTGTCTTTTGTGCCTTTGGCAATCACTTTGGTCACTTCTTTTTGTGAGCTAAAGAGTTGTATTTTTTCAGCGCTGAGTGTTAATGACCCTTGCACAACTCTGGCATCGCCCGTATAAGTACTTAAACCCTTAAGCTCATCAATGACTACCGTATAGGCTTTAATATTGATCGGTTCTTTAGCGTCACCTGGCAGAGCATAAAGCGAAAAAGAAAATAAAGACAAAAAAACAAAAATCAGCTTATTCATAACGACCCACCACGCCACCCGTTAGCTTAATTTTTTGATTTTTAGCATCATAACGCATACCCGTCGCATGAATATCAGCCACTTCAGATTGGTAATGTATTCTTTCTTTGGTTCGATAAATTTCACTCTCTCCGGATTGATCAACAATCAAATCTGCGGTGTTAATTTTTGAACCGGAATTTTGCAAAATCTTCACCTTGCCCAACAACTGAACAATTTCTTTACGCATATCCATATCAATACCACTAGCGTAAATTTTATTGTCTGGCGCTAAATAGGTGGTGTCATTGCCAGAGTAATAATGCTTCTGTCCATTTGATTGATCAATATAAAGATCTTTGGTTAATATCTTTTGACCGCTGTCTTGGTTAATGCTAGTTTTACCAATCAGTTTCATTTTGTCTTCTTTAGCCTTCATGTGCATGCCCTGGGCAATCATCTTTGCACGCTCGCCTAAATAAGTTACTTTTTTATTGCTGATTAAATCATCGGTTTTGGTGCTAACCAATAATTCTTGCGTATTCATCTTATGAGTTATGCCAGTATTGGAATGAACATTCACTTTACCTTTAAATTTGATTTCACCGTTGTCTAAATAGTTAGCACGCTCTGAAGTCAAAACATAGTCCACCTCACCTTTTTCATTGTAAGTAGTGACTTTAGGATCTAACAATAACGCTGGCGATCCTTTAAAATTAAAATAACTTCTAGCTTCAACAAAATGAGACAACTGCTGGTTAGCGCCAAACTCTTGCAAAACAAAATTATCAATCTTTTCTATATAAGATACTTCTTGCGAGATGACTTCATTGTCCGTTAATGGTGGTGGCGCTTTCCCTTGTAAGGCGCTAAATGAATACGACAAACCCTGCATCAAAAGCCACGCGATGCCAATAATCACTATAATAAAAACTGTGATTAATAAATTGTGTCTTAATTGAAAACTAGCCATTGTGTCTCATAAAAAAATTAGTGGTATTTATGCCATAACACCTAACAAAATTCTTGATCTTAATACGATAGAGCAAGCTATTATCGCGCATAAAATTAGCGTACTGCAATACCGCCATAAAACAACCGATGTATCAATCAAACTTAACGAAGCCAAACAATTACAGCAACTGTGCTTAAGACATAATACTTTATTTATCATCAACGATGATATTAACCTGGCGCAAAAAATAGGCGCCGACGGCGTTCATCTGGGGAAAAATGACGCTTCTATTGCTGCTGCTCGGCAGCAGTTAGGCAATAACCCTGTTATTGGCGTGTCTTGCTATAATGATATAAAGCTAGCCAAAACAGCGCAAAATAATGGCGCCGATTATGTAGCTTTTGGCGCTTTATTTACATCATTAACCAAGCCTAACGCGCTTCAATGCTCGCTCGACGTCATTACACAAGCCAAGCAAGATCTTACTATTCCCGTTGTTGGTATTGGTGGTATTGACTTTAACAATCAGCAACAGGCATTTGATGCAGGCTGTGACGCCGTGGCGATGATTAATGCGTTATTTCAATCAGCTGACTAACAGCGGGGCAGTAAAGCGCACACTTGATTTCGTTGTCATAAATACTTGACAATGTTTCTTTGTAAAACAAGAGTTGTTTGGCATGTTGCGATTGCTGACGACGTGTGAATTGATCAAGCGATTCATCATCTAAAAGCTCTGCTGTTTTAAAATCAATAATCCATAAAATATCATCATCAACAAACAACCGATCAATCGCAATAATACGATTATCGACAACAAATTCGGCCTCAGTCAAGGTTGATGATCGATCCTTAAACAGCCAATCAAATTGCGGGTCGTCCATGGTGTTGTTTAATAGGCTCAATACAAAATCTCGCCATTGATTGATTTCATCTAATGGTGTGCCAATTTCAAGTAGTCGAGCTTTGATATTATCTGCACTTGGATCAAACAAGCCTTGTTCATAATATTGATGAATTAAAGTACCCAACAAACTTTTAAATAAGCGCTCAAAATTTTGCTGATACTCAAGTGTCTCACCTAACTCCGCCTCTTTTACTGGTGGCGTTACTACTTGCTTAAGCCGTTGCAAAGATGGCGCCTGATTAAGGGTTTCAACTTGTGTCCGAGGCGCGGGTATTTGATCAAATTCATTTTGATAAAACGGCATTAATAAGGCCAGCAAGCTCTTTTTAGCGGCTTGCTGTTTTTGACTAACATGGCCCAATAAGTGCAATTGACGCTTAGCACGTGTCATCGCCACATAAAGCAAGCGCATAGTTTCAAATTTATTTTGTTGCGCTTCAACAAATTTTAAATAGGTGTAGGTTTGTCCCTCGTCGATATCAAGCGAGGATTTAATCGGCGCTAATAACAAAGACTGGTCAGAGAATTCTTTCATGTGCATTATCGGTGAATCATCGCTTCTAGCACCTCGACCAAGCCCTGGCATAATCACAGTGTCAAATTCTAGGCCTTTAGATTGATGGATGGTCATGAGTTTTACATTTGCCTTTTCACTCGGTGCATACAGTTCATCCAGGGCGGCTTTAATTGTTTCAATGTTTAATGATTGTTGTTGCTCGCAAGTATTAACAATAGACAAAAATTGATCTTTAATCAAAACATCCGATTGCGATAATGAACGAGTTATACCTAGTTGATCAATGGCAAAAGTAAGTAATTCAACAAAGTTAAATCGACCTTGATTATCCAACACCTTACGTAGGCATGAATAAAGATGTTGTGCCCTGTTCTGGCCATCTTGGCTCAATTGGGCTAACGTGCTTTCGCTAGCTAATTGCTGATAAATGATTTGACTGTCATCTGCCGATAAAACCAAAATATCGTCTAACGTCAGCCCACACCACGGGGATCGCAATACACTCAACCACGCTAATTTATCACCAAGATGCATTAGTGCTTGCGCCAGTGAAAACAAGTCTCGTGTTAGTAGGTGGTCTTTAAGTGGGGTAATTTTTAATGATTCAAACTCAATATTGTGTTGTTTTAATAAGGGTGTAATTTCCACCAGATGCGTTCGACTCCTAACCAAAATTGCTATCTTGCTAGTGGGGCGATCAGACAAAGTGGATTGCACAATTTCTAATACTGTTTGCGCTTCCTGCGCAAATTGATCATCAGCAAAAGGGTAAAAAGTGATGGCCTGATGATGCGTCTCACTTGAAGCCGCTTTAGAAGACGAGTAAGCAATAGCCCCTTGATAGATGTCTTCATGAGTAGGAAAGATTTCTTGAAAGAATTGGTTATTGCCTTCCACAATACTCTTGGATGAGCGAAAATTTGTACTTAATAATAACGACTCAGGTTTGATATTGGCGATACCATCAGCTTTAACTTGTAAAAACAACCCTACTTGGGATTCTCTAAATCGATAAATCGATTGCATGGGGTCGCCAACCAAAAACAAAGTTTTTCCATCATTTGGCTGCCAATGTTTAATGAGTTTTTCAATAGAATTAAACTGCGCAGTAGAAGTATCTTGGAATTCATCAACCAGCAAGTGCTGTAATTGGTAGTCTAAAAACAAAGCAATATCGCTAATACTAGACCGATCATCCAGTGCCTGGTTGGCATTGAGCGCCACCTCAATAAAATCATGTGCTTGTTTCTGCTCAAAGTGTAAATGTAGTTGTGCAACACACAGTTTTAATACTTGCGCGATCACTGCCAATGTGTCTGCTTGAATTTTAGAAAAATCAAGTGCGGGTAATTGTGTCACTTGATATAACAACGTTCGCAACGAGTCTTGCGTTGACAACACCTGTAAGTGCTCCATCAATGCGTTTTTTTGTACTTTAAGCTCAACAGGAAAACCGCAATTTTTATCTAATTTTTTGCGCCACAATCCTGTTTTATTTAAACACAAAGACTCAATCGCCTGCCATTTGGCCAAGTCTGCCAACTGATGGCCGGGTAGTTTGCTAACTTGTGATTGCGCGTTATCAGCGCTTGATGTCATTAGATCAAAAAACGACTGATCTAAATGTGACTTGGCCACCTGCTCTAGATGAGACAAATGCTGAATAACAATTTTTTCTGCGCTGCTTTTTAAAACATCGGCATCTAATGCCCCATCTCGATACAATCGCATCAACCATTGATCGCGCTTAGAAAGCATATGCGTAACCAGACGATAAAATTTTTCTACGTTGTTATCTAAATACAATAGCAAATCTGCAATTGCTTTTCCATGCTGTGGGTCATCAATCAACAACAGGGTTTGCATTGCCGCTTGTTTGTAGGCATGATCACGTTGCCATTGTGCTGCCATAATCTGGCGTGGCACTAACTGCGCCTTAGATGGGTAACGGCTACTAATCAAACTAGATAGGCCGTCAATGGTGGTTATTTTCAAACGTTTTGGATTCTTCAATAATTGCCAATTTCGCTCATTCGAGCGCGTCATCGCAGCTTGGGCTAGATCGTAAGTAACTTGTTTGTGCGGGACTTCTGGCTGAGGCTGATCAATTGACCTTAAAGCTGATAAAACTCGTTCATTAAGCTCATCGACCGCCTTATTGGTAAAGGTCATGGCAATGATGTTTTCAGGCTCCGAGCAAGTGGCTAGCAACCTAAGGTATCGCTGTGTTAATAACTCAGTTTTGCCTGAACCGGCAGGGGCTTGAACAATATAAGATTGTGTGACGTCTAAGGCTTGATCTCTTTGCGCCTGATCACTCATACACGTTTATCATTACATTGAATCGGGTGCATTTACGCTGAGTAGATTAAGCCCATTAGACAGTACTTGCTTCACCGCACTAATAAGTAACAATCTAGAATTTCGCAAGGTATCGTCTTCAACCAAAAATTCGCTGTTATTGTAGTAGCTATGGAAATCACCCGCTAATTCGCGTAAGTAGTATGCCAGCAGGTGGGGTTCGTAATTAAGCGCTGAAGATTGCACAACATCTTTGTAACGATTCAGTTGTTTAATCAGTGTGCTTTCTAGTTCATTGTTCAGTAGCGACAAATCAACCTTTGCCACATTGCCAACATTTTGCTTAAGCACTGAACAAATACGAGCGTGGGCATATTGAATATAAAACACTGGGTTTTCATTGGTTTTAGACTTGGCTAAATCAAGGTCAAAATCCATGTGTTGTTCTGATTTACGTAACACGTAGAAAAAGCGCGCCGCATCATTACCCACTTCATTACGCAATTCTTCCAAGGTAACAAACGAACCACTGCGCGTCGACATGGCGACTTTCTTGCCACCTCGATACAAATTAGCAAACTGCACCAATAAGATTTCTAATTTACTTTCATCATGACCAAGCGCCTTAATAGAGGCTTTAACTCTGGCAATATAGCCGTGGTGATCTGAACCCCAAATATTAATAATTTTGTCATAACCACGCTCGAACTTCTCTAGGTGGTAGGCAATATCTGATGCAAAATAAGTATGCAGCCCATTATCACGCACCACTACCCGGTCAAGGTCATCACCAAAGTCTGTGGTTTTAAACCAAAGAGCGCCATCTTTTTCATAGATATGACCAGAGGCCTGCAGTGCCTCAACCGTGGTTTTTGACAAACCACTATCGACTAGTGATTGCTCAGAAAACCACTGCTGGTACTCAACACCAAATTCATTTAAATCGACTTTAATGCCGCTCAAGATTTGCTGAATAGCTAAATCAAACACCACTTTGTAATCATCACCCAGCTGAGTTTTGCAGTTCTTGATTAAATCATCAATGTGTTTTTCTTTATCTCCACCTTCTTTTTCATCGGCGCACACCCCTGAAAAAATATCCAGCTTATCAATATCATTAATTTGCTTGGCAATGTCAAAAATATAATCGCCTTTGTAACCATTATCTGGGAATTTATCTGTTTCAATATAACGCAGGTAAACTGAGGTAGCCAAAATATCCATTTGGCGGCCCGCATCATTCACATAATATTCGTTATCCACTTCAAAGCCAACCGCTCGCAACAAATTAGCCACGGTAGCGCCATAAGCAGCGCCTCGACCATGGCCAACATGAAGTGGCCCTGTTGGGTTTGCTGATACAAATTCAAGTAAAACGCGTTGTTTGGCGCCTACATCAGACAGGCCAAAATCCTTGCCTTGATCAATAATTTGATTAACTACCGAAGCATTTGACCCTTGCGACATAAAGAAATTAATAAAACCTGGGCCGGCAATCTCTACTTTGTCCACTTCGGCAGAGTTCGGCAGATTATTAATAATTTGTTCGGCTAAATCACGTGGTGAGCATTTGGCTTGCTTAGAAAGCATCATGGCGATATTAGAGGCAAAATCACCTTGCGCCTTATCTTTGGAATGGTCAATACGAATATTAGCAGGTATTTCACTAAGTACGTCATTAGCCACTAAAACTTCTAAGCTTTGAGTTAATAAGATTTGTATTTGTTCTTTCATAATCTTTAGTGTGCTTGTTGCCAAGAATCGCCAATACCCACATCAACCACCAGCGGAATGTCTAATGGATAAGTATCGCTCATCAATGTTTGTATTTTATGTGCAAATTCATCTGCCTTTGAAGCTTTAACTTCAAAAACTAGTTCGTCATGTACTTGCATGATCATCTTAATGTCAGGGTTTTCATCGCCAATCCATTGATAAACGTCCAACATGGATTTTTTAATAATGTCAGCAGAAGAGCCTTGCATTGGCGCATTGATTGCAGTGCGCAGAGCATGCTGTTGTAACATTTTATTCTTCGCATTAATTTGTGGTAAATATAAGCGTCTGCCCATCACAGTTTCAACATAACCCTGTGCCTTGGCTATTTCCTTGATGTTGTCCATATAATCCAAAACACTTGGATAATTTTCAAAATAGGCATCAATATAGGCTTTAGCCTCTGTTCTAGACACATCAATTTGCTTAGCCAAACCAAAAGCACTCATGCCATAAATCAAACCAAAATTAATGGCTTTGGCATTACGGCGATGATCTTTTGTTACCTTATCAAGTGGCACGTTAAACATCATTGATGCGGTTGCACTATGCACGTCTGTATTATTATTAAAAGCTTCTAGTAAATTCGCATCTTGCGAGATATGCGCCATGATGCGAAGCTCAATCTGAGAGTAATCTGCGGCAATAATCACATTGCCTTTATTGGCAATAAAAGCCCCTCTAATGCGTGCACCTTGTTCAGATCGAATCGGAATATTTTGTAAATTTGGATTGGAAGAAGAAAGGCGTCCTGTCGCTGTCACTGCTTGATGATAAGAGGTATGCAAGCGCCCAGTTTTAAGGTCTATTTTCTTAGGCAAAGCCTCCAAATAAGTTGAGTTAAGCTTGGTGAGGGTGCGATAGCTTAAAATCAAATCAACCAATGGGTGATCTAACAACTTTAATGCCTCTTCATTAGTCGAAGGCGCACCCTTGGGTGTTTTCTTTTTGGCTTCTAAACCCAAACCATCTTCAGAAAATAAAATCTGTTGAATTTGCTTAGGAGACTCCAAATTAAAGGCGTCACCTGCCAATTCAAATGCTTGCGACTCAATGCTTTTCATTTGTGCTGCAATGTCAAATTGCTGTGTATTTAAAGCGCTCACATCTAGCTCTACACCATTACGTTCCATGCGCACCAATACCTCGATCAATGGTATTTCTAGGGTTTGATATAACTTGGCCAACTTAGGATATTGTGCCAAATCACCGTCCAATACTTGATTAAGCTCTTGGGTCACAATAACGTCTTCACACGCATACGGAAACGCCTGCTCCAGACCAACTTGATTAAAGGTAATTTGCTTTTTCCCTTTGCCCGCAACATCGGAAAAATGAATGGTTTGATGATTTAGATAATGCATTGCTAAATCATCCATATTGTGTCGGGTGGCTACCGAATTCAAGCAATAAGATTTCACCATTGTGTCGTCACTAACGCCTTTTAACACAAGCTCATAATTAGCCAAAACATGGCTGTCATATTTAAGGTTTTGCCCTATCTTACCAATAGTTGAACTCTCCAAAATAGGCTTTAGATTATTCAAGACGGCTTCAAAATTTAATTGTTTTGGTGCGTCTAAATAATCATGTGCGACTGGTACATAAAAACTGTCTTTATCAACCAAAAATACCCAGCCCACAATCTGAGCATTCATATAATCCAATGAGGTTGTTTCTAAATCAAAAACAAAAGAATTGCTCTTTTCTAATCTTTGTACTAATGTTTCAAAAGTTTGTTCATCTAGTACTAATGTCTGAGAATAATCAGACATGAAATCGCTACTTGGCATCGGCTCAACTACATCAGTCACAGGTTTGTCTGTTGGCTGTGTTGTTGATTCATATTTAGGTGGTTCGCTACTAGTATCTAGCTGTTTAAGCCACATCGAAAAACCATATTTTTGGAACAAACTGGCTAACTTTACATTGTCTGCACCGGGCTCGTCTGTCAAAATATCGCAGGGCAATTCAACATTAAATTTAAGTTGCACCAACTGATAAGACAGATCTAGCAGGTCAAAACTGTCGCGTAGTTTCTCACCAACTTTGCCGTTAATTTTGTCAGCATTGGCTTTAATGCCTTCAATATTTTCAAACTGATCTAGCCACTTAATGGCAGTTTTTGGACCAACACTCGGCACGCCAGGAATGTTATCTGCACTATCACCAGTCAGTGCTAATAAATCTAGAATTTGATCAGGACGTACGCCCATCTTTTCTACCACACCTGTTTGATCATACAAGTCACCCTTCATATTCAGCTGGGTAATATTATCACTCACTAATTGCATCAAATCTTTATCACCACTGGCAATAATGGTTTTTAGTTTGTTTTCATCTGCACATCGGCTCAAGGTGGCGATTACATCATCTGCTTCTACTCCAGGTACGCACATAAAATGAAAACCCATGGCACAGATAATCTCGTACAACGGCTCGATTTGCATAACCAACTCTTCGTCAGCGGGTTTTCGGTGAGCTTTGTATTCTGAATAAAGATCGTGCCGATGGTTCTTACCTTTAGCATCAAAAATCGCAATCATTTTTGCATTTGGGTATTTACGCTGTAAATGTTTAATCGCATTAATAACGCCAAACATAGCGCCCGTAGGGAAGCCGTCGTCATTGGTTAAATTTTGTGAAAGGGTAGAAAAATAAGCTCTGAATAAAAAAGCTGATCCATCTAATAAAATGAGTTGATGTGACATGGCAATTATTTTACTGATTAAGATAATGACTTAACAACTTCTTGAGGTATAAAATAGACTTTATTTGATCAAACCATTGTGCCCACTTCTCAAACACTTATTAGCGCCCACGATATCAGCCTAAGCCATCATGGAAAGTCTGTATTAGATAACGTTAGTTTCGAGCTCAAACAGGGTGAATTTATCACACTGATTGGCCCCAATGGTGCAGGAAAAAGCTCTTTGATTAAGGTTTTGCTAGGTTTGATTAAATCCGATAGCGGTGATATTAAACGTTCAAGCAACATCAGACTTGGTTACACGCCTCAGACTTTTAGCCCTAATCCATTTATCCCAATTTCAGTGGCTGGTTTTCTTAATCTAAATCAAAAGGTGGCGCAGGGCTTCCTACATGAAACAGCTTTATTAACCGGTATCGAAGGCTTGTTAGATTCACCATTAAAAAGCCTTTCTGGCGGTGAATTACAACGTGTCTTACTTGCTCGCGCCCTGCTGAGTAAACCTAATGTTCTTATCTTGGATGAACCTGCTCAAAATCTTGATGTAAATGGCCAAATGCATTTGTATAAGCTCATCCAAGATATTCACCAACAACAAGGTTGCGCGGTGCTAATGGTCTCACACGACCTACACCGAGTGATGAAAGAGTCAACTCAAGTGTTGTGTTTGTATCATCATATCTGCTGCATGGGGCAGCCTGAAACCATTATTAAAGACAGTCAATTTAATGATTTATTTGCTGATCAAATGGATGAACTTATGGCCACTTATGAACACCATCATAATCACTGTCACGAAGATTAACGGATGTATTTTCCTTTATAGCGGTCACAGCCTTTGTCGTTCTTATCAACTACTGCGCACAACTCTTTAAAATCACCGTGTAAAAAACTGTCTTTGGTAATTTTAACAACTGCATTCCATCGGCCTTTTAACGGCAAGCTGATTTGCGCTATATACAAAGATCCATCAAATTTCATTGGGGCAGAAAACCGATGCTTGGGGCCTACTGAGCGCTCAAAATCAATAATAACCTTGGCATTCTTTAATACTTGATCGTGCTGTGAAATATTGACTTTATAAGTTTGGTGTGTCTTATATAAAGTCAGATCTGGAACTAAGAAGTCCAATACCCAGCCTTGCTCATCTAACCTCCTCTTGACTGCTAGAACCTCTCCATAACGCTCTCCACTTAAATAGGGATCTTCCACCACCATACCTGGATCTGTTTCAACAGCAGTAATAACACGATAAACGGTGGCACCGACTAAAGTTAAAAACAGTATCAACATTAACACCATTATTGGGCTTTTTTGAAAAGTCATCGCATACTCTTAGGGGTAAAGAAAGATGACTCATATTTTAGCGTTGCGCCTTTGCTATTTACCACAAAAACAACATCGCTATTATCGCCAACATCGCGCTCAAAGGCTTTCAAGTAAACATAAATTGATTTCACATTGCCAGAAGGTATGGCAATATTTTTATGTTGTTTCTGTGAAGCTAAATGAGCAATTTCACTTTTAAAATTAACATCAACCCGTATTGGCTGATCAGTCTTATTCATAATTTTCAATTCATACTTATTACGAATTGAGCCATCTGAAAGCTGTACAAAAAGCGGCTGCCTGTCATGCAATACTTTAAGATCCATCGGTGCAAGGCTAAACAGGCCAGCGCCCAATACTGATAAAGCCAACACCAAGATAGTTGAATAAACAACCACTCTAGGGCGCTTATACAAAGCAACAAAAGGTTTTTTAAACTTCATTTCGTAAAGCGAGGTATAGCGAATCAACCCTGTTGCTTTGCCAACTTTGGTCATGACTGAATCACAAGCATCAATACACAGACCACAGGTAATACAACCATATTCTTGGCCTTGACGAATATCAACACCTGTTGGGCACACGGCTACACATTGATGGCAATCAATACAATCACCTTGACCTTCTGTGTATTGGCCTTTTTTAAGCTTGCCGCGCTGCTCTCCACGATAATGATCATAAGTTGGCATGATAGTTTGCTTATCTACCATCGCTCCTTGAATACGTGCATAAGGGCAAATCCATAAACAGGTTTGTTCGCGCATATGCCCAGCAAAAGTATAAGCACCCAGTGAAATAGCGGCAGTAATACTGAGCGTCGTGCTAGAAGCTGAACCATCAAAATAATCTGACCAGGACACGCCAAAATACAACATCCAAGTAACGCCTGATAAAAAAGCAATGGCCAGCCAAACCACATGCTTGCTAATTTTAATTCTGATTTTATTCAAACTCCATGGTGCCACTTCTAGTTTTCGACGCTTAACTGGCGCCCCTTCAAAATATTCCTCAACCTTAGTGAACATATCAGTCCAAACCGTTTGAAAACAAAAGTAACCACAAAATACACGGCCCAATACCGTTGTCATTGCAGCCAGCAGGATGGCCAAGAACAATAAAACCATGGTCAACATCCACAAGTCTTGCGGAAAAATAGTGATATCAAACAAGTGATACTGGCGTTTTTCAATATCAAATAAAATGGCTTGCTTCCCATTCCAAAGAATATAAGGGGCAATAAAAAAAGGTAGCCAGACTAAAGTTCCAAACCATTTAAGCAGTCGAAATTTACCACTCATGCGCTTAGCATGAACCGTTTTCTCGCCTAGGTTTTGCACCCATTGTTCGCCTTCTGTGTAAAGGCTATCTACTTGAGTGTTGTCTTTACTCACGCTCTGCTCATTCGTCATTAAATAAATTCACAATATCATATCATTAATACACTTACTGATGCATTGATATAGGTCAATAACACGCCTCTGATATAATGTTCATTTTTTATTTAATGGATTAATCATGAAAGATATTATTGAAGCGGCTTTTGATGACAGAGCCAACCTCAACCCACAAACAGCCAGTAGCGAGATTAAAGAAGCCGTCGCTGAGGCAATCCATTTATTAGATTCTGGCCAAGCTCGTGTTGCTGAGCAACAAGCGATTGGCGATTGGACTGTAAACGAATGGCTAAAGAAAGCGGTACTACTATCATTCAGATTAGAAGATAACGTGCCAATGACTGGTGGGTTTACCCAATATTATGACAAAGTGCCATCAAAATTTGCAGACCTTACATCAGAAGAATTTAAAGCAACAGGTGTACGTGTAGTACCGCCTGCTAGCGCAAGACGCGGTTCATACATTGCACAAAATACAGTGCTTATGCCGTCTTACGTTAATATTGGTGCTTATGTTGATTCTGGCACCATGGTCGATACTTGGGCGACCGTTGGCTCATGTGCGCAAATCGGCAAAAATGTTCACCTCTCTGGTGGTGTAGGTATTGGTGGCGTATTAGAGCCACTACAGGCTAACCCAACGATTATTGAAGACAACTGCTTTATTGGCGCAAGATCAGAAGTGGTTGAAGGTGTGATTGTTGAAGAAGGCTCTGTTATTTCAATGGGTGTTTATATTGGTCAATCAACCAAAATCTTTAATCGTGAAACTGGCGAAGTAACTTATGGTCGCATCCCAGCAGGCTCTGTTGTGGTTTCAGGTAACTTGCCTTCAAAAGATGGTAGTTATTCACTTTACTGTGCAGTTATCGTAAAACAAGTAGATGCTAAAACTCGCTCTAAAACTAGTATCAATGAATTATTAAGAGGTATTTAGCTTTCCTCTATAACTAAAAAACCCGCCTTTCGGCGGGTTTTTTATTGAGTTACTATGTTATTTACTTACTTAAACAGTGAGTATAACAAAGCAACAGCAACTAAACCGACTAGGTTTGCACCACCAAGCTGCCCTACTATTCCGATAATAGAACCGATAACGTCACCTGGTAAAAACGCAGCTGTCGCACCGAAAATTATCTGAACAACAACAGCTAATGCAATTAGTGCAACACCAGCAGCCGTCAACTCTTTAATCCAACCTGTTATATTTTTTAACATATTTTCCCCTCTTAGTTATAAAAACCCCAACCTTTGTGGTCGGTTATTGACTTTTTACTATAAACAGAAAGATTGTCAAGGTTTTTTGATGAAATAATGCAATTTATTTGACAAATATACACTAAAATTTGATAAAAGTTGCAAATTTACAACAATAAACCCCTTACACCGTAAGGGATAACGCAATTCCGATGAAAATCACCATGCCGATGAAATTATTATGCAAAAAAGCTCGAAAACAGGCTTTTTTTTCTCTATTTTTGATCATTTTTTGATGATAAATCATTAAAAATGCACTTAAAATTAGTGACATGTCGTAAAAAACGTCTAAATTGAAAATTTCAGAAATTTTTAAAAGAACCAATAATAAGCAAATCTGTAAAAATCCAATGATCAATTTATCAAATTTTGCAAACAATACTGCGCTGGATTTCACTCCAATTTTCAAATCTTCTTCTCGGTCTGCCATTGCATACATGGTGTCGTAAATTACGGTCCAAATAACCGTTGCTACAAAAACCCACCAAGCGCCATCAGGCACGCTACCTTTCGTTGCAGCAAATGCCATCGGCACACTCATGGCAAAAGCCAAGCCCAATACAAACTGAGGCAGATGCATCCAGCGCTTAGTGAATGGGTACAGTATTGCCAACCCAGCTGCAACAAATGCCAATTGAATGGTTAGATTATTGGTCATTAACACCAAACCAAAAGCGATTGCCATCAATATAAAGAATAGAACTAGAGCAGACTTGGCGCTAACCTCACCTGAGGTGATCGGTCGATGTTGGGTACGCTCAATCAGCTTATCAATTTTCCGATCAGCATAGTCGTTAATCACACAACCAGCCGAACGCATAATAGTAACACCCAATACGAAAATAACCAATAGCTTAATATCTGGCAATCCGCCTTGGGCTAAAAATAATGCCCATAAGGCTGGCCACAATAGCAAGTAAATACCAATGGGCTTGTCAAGGCGCATGAGACGAAAGTAAACATTCATAACTGACTCAAGAAATCCTGTAAATCTTGGGTTAAAGGTGCTTGTGCTTTTTGAATCTCTCCACTAAGTGGATTGGTAAAGGTTAATTGATGCGCATGCAAAAATAAACGCTTCAAGCCCTTGCTTTTAACTTGAGCATCAAAAATTGAATCCCCATACTTATCATCACCAGCAATCGGATGATTAACATGCTTAGCGTGTGCACGTATTTGATGGGTTCGGCCTGTCTCGATCAAAACCTCAACTAATGAAGCGTCAAAATCATCTTGATGAAAATTCTTTAACGGTTGAAAATGACTGATCGCTTCTTTGCCCTTGGCGTCAACCACAGTGCATCTTGAGTTTTGATATAGTGGTGCATCGATGGTATGGCGTTTTTTTGACCATGAGCCTTTAACTAAAGCGGTGTAGCGTTTTTCCATTTGATGCTGATTGAGTTGTTCATGGAGGTTTTTTAAAACACTGCGTTTTTTTGCAATCAGCAAGACGCCTGACGTCGCTCGGTCGAGTCGGTGCACTAATTCAACCGGATCTTTGTACATGCTACGCAAAGCTTCAATCACACCAATGGTTACACCACTACCACTGTGCACAGCCAAACCACTTGGTTTATTAATAATCAACAGACCATTGTCTTCATACAAAATACTGTCAGTTAATAACTGCTTAAGATTATCTGACGCTTCAACTTGGCCTGATTCTGACACTCGGATCGGTGGAATTCGCACTACGTCATCCAGTTGTAACTTGTACTCTGCTTTTTTTCTGCCTTTGTTTACCCGCACCTCGCCTTTACGAATCACTCGATAAATATGCGACTTCGGCACACCTTTAAGGTGTTTTAACAAATAGTTATCCAAGCGTTGCCCTTCGGAAAACTCATCAACGGTTTGAAAACTAACACTCATAAAGAAAACAGTTGCTTGAAATTAGCAGTGGTTGTATCAGCAATATCGTTAATACTGGTGTCTCGTATCTCGGCTAATTTTTCAGCCACATAATACGTATAAGCTGGCGAGTTTGGTTTGCCACGATACGGCACTGGTGTCAAATACGGAGAATCAGTTTCTACCAATAGGCGATCAGCGGGTACTTTTTTAGCAACTTCACGTAAGTCAGCTGCACTTTTAAAAGTAATAATGCCAGAAAACGAAATATAAAAACCTAAGTCTAGCGCCGCTTTAGCGGTCTCCCAATCTTCAGAAAAGCAATGCATTACGCCTGCTTGTGCTTTTTCCTCTTGCATAATCTTGATGGTGTCAGCTTTGGCATCGCGCGTATGGATAATCATTGGTTTACCTGATTGATTTGAAGCTTTAATATGCCGTCTAAAACGATCACGCTGCCAATCAGCCGTATCTTTTTCAATGTGGAAATAATCTAGCCCGGTCTCACCAATGGCTATAATTTTGTCATGATCTGCTAGAATGAGTAGCTCTTCTACACTTGGGTCTTTGCCTTCTTGTTCGGTTGGATGCACACCGACTGAGGCGTAGATTTGTTGATGCGATTTTGCTAGGGAAAACACATCATCAAAATGTTCAAGATCAATACAAACGCATAAAAACTCTTCTACCGATAGATCTTTAGCATGGGCAAGCATGCTTTCAATGCTGCCGCCAAACTGATCTAAGTCAACGCGGTCAATATGACAATGGGAATCGATTATTTTCATAAGCCCAGTTTTTTCATCCAGCCTCTAGCTTTGCCATCTAGTTTGCCTTTCAACCCTTCTATTTCACCTTCTAATTGTCGGCGTATACCTTCTTTAATTTCTTTTTCACCTAGTTTTAAACCTTGATTTTCAACTTCATTCTGAATTCTACGCAATGCCATCTTCATTAGCTCTACACCCACGAAATTAAGAGGGATGCCTTTCTCTCCGCCAAAGTGACGGACAATCACATCAGGCACATTCACGGTATCTTTAAACCATTGTGTATCAATCTTAAGTTGCGTATTGATAAATTGCAAATCCTTAATGATAACTCGAGTCTCAGACTGTTCATTTTTTTCAACATTAGAAGTAGTGGCATTCTGGCTAGAATTGTTAGGCTCTTGCTCCAGGTTTTTTAACAGCGCTACCAAATTAACTTGTTTTTCATTTTGCTCCAAGGAGAATAACAAACCGTCAAACTCTAGGCTATCAACAATAATTAAGTCTTCGTTACTTTCAGTAGAGATAACCACACTTAAATGATTTAAAACAAAGGCATTTTCATTTTTAAAAGCACTTGGATTTTTGACTTCAATAAAATCCATGTCAATTTTCCCAACTGACAAATCACTTCTAAACTCAGCAATACTCACCGGTGTTTTAAGTGACTTTTGGGCGTATGCCTCAATTGCACTTTTGGTTAATCCATCAAAAAATATGATAAAAGCAATAATAGCAATAGTGATTAATAACAATAAATAAGTAAGTATTTTCTTCATGATTATCCTAATTGTATTTCCAATAAAAATCGATCGTCTGATACGCCAGGCACATTGATTTTATATGGTGTCATCGACACACCTTGTATATCTTCTTGTGAGAAGTGATCACCTTTCATCAGTAAGTAACGACCATTATTACACAATAAATGCTTTGTTAGTTTTAATGTTTTATCAACCTCAGCAAAAGCTCTTGAAGTGATTTGTCCAAAACATGTCTTAGGCTTAAAGTCTTCAACTCGCTCGTTAATCACGCTAAGTTTTTCAAGTTGTAGTTGTGTTTTTACAAATTGCATAAATCGGCATTTTTTACCTACACTATCAAGTACGCTAACAGATAACTCTGGCTTCATAATCGCCAAAACAATACCAGGCAAGCCTGCGCCTGCGCCTACGTCTAACAACGAATCATCATTAATATATGGCAAAATTGACAAGCTGTCGAGTAAATGTTTTTTAACGCCTAATTGTGGATCGCGAATAGCGCTCAAGTTATAGGTTTTATTCCACTTGGTCATTAGTTCAAGATAACTTAGCAGTTGATCAGATTGTCGGTCTTCTAATGACAGATCCATTTGCTCAGCACCGCTTAGCAAGGTTTGTCGAAGGTCGCTCATGATGCCACTTTATAAGTTTTCAAATAGACCAATAGAATAGAAATAGAAGCCGGGGTCACGCCCTGAATTCGACTAGCCTGGCCAATGGTTTCTGGGCGATGAAGGTTTAGCTTTTGCCTTACCTCTGCTGAAAGCGCTTGAATCACATCATAGTCCATTGATTCCGGTAATCGTGTGTTTTCATTTTTTCGGTATTTTTCAACCTCATCAAGTTGGCGTTTGATATAGCCTTCATATTTCACCTGATTTTCTACTTGCTCAACCAACGATCGGTCTTGCAAAAAAGGCTGTGCTGATTCAATTTTACTAAGCAGTTGATAATCAACCTTTGGTCGTTTTAATAGCGTTTCTAGATTGTACTCATGATTTAACTTAACACCCAACACCTCACTTGCTTGTGCATCGTCTGCCTGAACCCAAGTGGTTTTTAAGCGTTGTTTTTCTTTTGTGATTAAATCATATTTTTTCTCAAATGCTTGCCAACGAGCATCATCAATTAAACCTAATTCTCTGGCTTTGGGTGTTAGGCGCTCGTCAGCATTATCTTCTCTCAGAAGTAAACGGTACTCGGCACGTGATGTAAACATGCGGTATGGTTCGTTGGTGCCTTTAGTGATAAGGTCATCTACCATTACCCCAATATAACTCTCATCCCGTTTTGGATGCCAAGCTGCTATTTCTTGCACACTACAAGCGGCATTAACACCTGCCAATAGCCCTTGTGCAGCTGCTTCTTCATAACCGGTGGTACCATTAATTTGCCCAGCAAAATATAAGCCAGCTATCTTCTTAACCTCAAGCGTTTGCTTGAGGCCACGCGGATCAAAAAAGTCATATTCAATAGCATAGCCAGGGCGAACAATCTGCGCATTTTCAAAGCCTTTAATCGAACGAATAAAATCAACTTGCACTTCATATGGTAGCGACGTAGACACACCGTTTGGATAAACTTCATTGGTGGTTAACCCTTCAGGCTCTACAAAGATTTGGTGTGAATCACGCTCAGCAAAACGAACTACTTTGTCTTCAATCGATGGACAATACCGTGGACCGATGCCTTCAATATTGCCTGTATACATAGGCGAATCTTTCAGGCCTTCGCGAATAAAGTCATGTGTTTTTTCATTGGTATGGGTAATATAACAAGGGATTTGCTGAGGATGGTCTGACGATTTTCCCATAAAAGAAAAAGTCGGCAACGGGGTGTCACCTGGCTGTGGCTGCAGTATGCCAAAATCAATCGTACGCCCATCTAACCTTGGTGGTGTGCCAGTTTTTAATCTGCCCACACCGAGATCATAAGACCTGAGTGTTTTTGATAAAGGGTTGGATGGCGCATCACCCGCTCGACCGCCTTCAAAATTAGACTGACCGATATGAATCACGCCACCCAAAAAAGTACCTGATGTGAGAATAACTTTATCAGCCAAGAAATTTAAACCCATTTGGGTTTTAATCCCCCTGATTACATCATTCTCAATAATAAGATCATCAACTGCTTGTTGAAATAAAGACAGGTTTTCTTGATTCTCTAAAATATAACGAATCGCCGCTTTATACAAAACACGGTCTGCTTGCGCTCTAGTTGCACGTACAGCAGGACCTTTTGAAGCATTTAAAATTCTAAATTGAATGCCTGCCTTATCAATAGCGCTTGCCATTGCGCCGCCCATAGCATCAATTTCTTTAACCAAATGGCCTTTACCAATTCCACCAATCGCAGGGTTACAACTCATTTGACCCAATGTTTCAATATTATGCGTAATTAACAACGTGCTCACACCCATGCGTGCAGAAGCCAGGGCGGCTTCTGTACCAGCATGACCACCGCCAATCACAATTACTGAATAGTGCTTATTGATTTGCATAATTTATTGTATCACCTGAAAAACGAAAAAGGCCCGCTATAAAAACGAGCCTTTCAAGCTTAATGCTTAGATGCTTACTTAATGTTAGCGTCTAACTCACCTGCTGCATATCTTTGGCTCATTGTATCTAAAGAAGATACTGTGACCTTGTCTGCATTACCTGCAGAACCGAAAGACTCAAAACGCGCTGCACAAATATCAGCCATTGCATTTGTTGAATCTTTTAAGAACTTACGAGGATCAAAGTTTGATGTGTTTTCAATTAGATGCTTACGTACTGCACCTGTTGAAGCCATACGTAAATCTGTATCAATGTTCACTTTACGTACACCATTCTTAATACCTTCTTGGATTTCAGATACTGGCACACCGTAAGTTTGACCCATGTCACCACCGTGTGAGTTAATGATTTCTAACCAGTCTTGTGGCACTGATGAAGATCCATGCATCACTAAGTGAGTATTTGGTAAACGTTCGTGAATTTCTTTAATACGGTCAATACGTAAAATCTCACCATCTGGTTCTTTAGTAAATTTGTAAGCACCATGTGAAGTACCAATTGCGATTGCTAGAGCATCAACATTTGTTGCTTTAACAAAGTCAGCTGCTTCTTCAACAGAAGTTAATAGCATGTCAAGGTCTAATTTACCTTCAGCACCATGGCCGTCTTCTTCGCCCATCTCGCCCGTTTCAAGCGAACCTAGACAACCCAACTCACCTTCAACCGATACACCACCTGCGTGTGCCATTTTCACAACTTCAGCAGTCACTGCAACGTTGTACTCAAATGAAGAAGGTGTTTTACAATCTGCCTCTAATGAACCGTCCATCATTACTGATGAAAAGCCTGATTGGATTGAACGCAAACATACTGCCGGCTCAGAACCATGATCTTGATGCATTACTACTGGAATATGTGGGTACATCTCAGTTGCTGCAATAATTAAATGACGTAAGAACGGCTCGCCTGCATAACCCCTTGCACCAGCAGAACCCTGCATAATAACAGGTGAGTTAGTTCTATCGGCAGCTTCCATGATTGCATGAACCTGCTCCATGTTGTTAACGTTAAACGCAGGCATTCCATAACCATTTTCTGCTGCGTGATCTAATAATTCCCTTAATGAAATTAACATATCTTTCTCCTTTCTTGTTTTACTATTTAATAATTGACATCACCTACATGAAGAATCTTCATCACGTTTGTGCCGCCTGATTTGTCTTTGTACATCCCTTTGGTCAATACTACCAAATCTCCATCTTTTACAACCTCGTTTTTTGTCAGTGTTTCGATCACCGTTTCATTCACCTGAGACCAGTCATCGGCACTGGATTTTTCAATACCGCACGGATAAACGCCGCGATATAGTGTTACTTTACGTAATGTCTGCACATTATCACTCATCGCAAAAATTGAAATATTCGAGCTCATTCTTGACATCCACATGGCTGTTTTTCCAGTCTCTGTCAGTGCAGCAACTACTTTCACACCCAAGTGATTAGCTGCATACATAGTGCTCATAGCAATTGTCTCATCAATTTCTCTAAAATGCTCATGCAAACGATGGTGAGAAGTTTTAGCAATCGGGTTTTTCTCACTTTCTAAGCAAACATCATGCATTGTCTTAACTGCATTTTGTGGGTAAGCGCCTGCTGCTGTTTCAGCTGAAAGCATCACTGCATCAGTACCATCCAATACGGCATTTGCCACATCGAATACTTCTGCTCGTGTTGGAATGGGGTTTTCGATCATTGATTCAAGCATCTGCGTAGCGGTGATCACAATACGATCGTTTGATCTGGCTAGTTTGATTAATCTTTTTTGTTGTGCTGGTAACTGGGCATCGCCAATTTCAACACCCAAATCACCACGAGCCACCATAATGCCGGCTGATTCTTCGATAATATCGAGAATGGTTTCTTCTACTAATGATTCAGCACGCTCAATTTTTGAAATAACGCCTGCATGTGCACCCGCTTCGGCTAATAATTTTTTGGTTTCACGAACATCATCACCACTCACTGGGAATGATAGTGCCACATAATCAGCTTTGGCTTTAGCAGCCGTAAAAATGTCTTTTTTATCTTTTTCAGTTAGTGCATTGGCTGACAAGCCGCCGCCACGAAGGTTAATACCCTTCTTGTCAGATAAAGGCCCGCCCTGAGTCACTACTGTGTTAATTTTATTGCCCTCGACACCGGTAACCTCTAAAACAACCTTGCCATCATCTAGCAATAATACATTGCCAGACTTAACTTCCTGGGGTAGTGTTTTATAAGCAATGCCAACTGACTCTTGAGTGCCTGACAATTCATCCATATCAGCGTCTAAGGCGAACGAGTCGCCGTTATTAAGCTGGATTTTAATGCCGTCTTTAAAACAAGCGGTACGGATTTTTGGACCTTGAAGATCCATCAATACACCAACATAAGTATTGTTGGCTTGCGCCCATTCACGTACTGCTTTTACACGGCCTAAATGCTCTTCTTCTGAGCCATGTGAGAAGTTAATGCGAACCACATTCACACCTGCAGCTAGAATACTTTCTAAAACGCCTTCTTTATCCGTTGCCGGGCCAAGTGTTGCTAATATTTTGGTTCTTCTTGCCAAGTTTTACTCCGCTGCTCTTTGTTCTAAAATTTCTACTGCTGGTAATTTTTTGCCTTCTAAGAATTCTAAGAATGCACCACCACCGGTTGAGATGTAGCTAACTCTGTCTTCAATATCGTACTTATCAACTGCTGCTAAGGTGTCTCCACCGCCTGCAATTGAAAACGCATCAGACTCAGCAATCGCCATCGCCAATGTTTTAGTACCGCCTTCAAATTGATCAAACTCAAATACGCCTACCGGGCCATTCCAAACAATTGTACCAGCATTTTTCATAATCTCAGCTAACTCAGCTGCTGAATCTGGGCCAATATCAAACATCATATCATCATCAACCACTGCGTCAGATGACTTAGTTTCTGCCGGTGTTGTTTCTGAAAACTCTTTGCCACAAACAACGTCAGTGGGCACAGGAATCTCGCAGTCTTCCATAAGCTTTTTAGCTGTTGGAATTAAATCGTGCTCACATAATGATTTACCAACATTATGACCTTGTGCTGCAATAAAGGTATTGGCAATACCGCCACCAACAACTAATTGGTCAACAATTTTAGATAAAGACTCCAAAACTGTTAATTTAGTTGATACTTTAGAACCACCAACAATCGCCACCATTGGGCGTTTAGGGTTGTCTAGTGCTTTACCTAATGCCTCTAACTCGCCTGACAATAACGGACCAGAACAAGCAACCGGTGCATATTTAGCCACACCATGAGTTGAAGCTTGTGCACGGTGCGCTGTACCAAATGCATCCATCGCAAAGATGTCACACATCGCTGCCATACGCTTAGATAAGTCATCACCATTTGCCATTTCACCTTCGTTAAAACGAACATTTTCACAAAGAACAACATCACCATCATTCATATCAACGCCATCTAACCAGTTAGTTTCTAAACGAACGTTAACACCTAGCAACTCTGTTAGACGATCAGCAACCGGCTGCAAAGTAAACTCATCACTCGCTTCGCCTTCTGTTGGGCGACCACGGTGTGACATTAACATGACTTTAGCACCTTGTTTCATTGCCATTTCAATGGTTGGCAATGAAGCTTTAATACGCTTGTCACTAGTAACTACGCCATCTTTGATAGGTACGTTAAGGTCTTGACGGATGAGTACTCTTTTTGAGCTTAAATCTAAATCTGATAAATTGATAACTGACATAATAATTCTCCTGCTTATTTATACTTACTATACAACAGACTGATCAATAATTTTAATCAGGCTTTGTTCAACTGGCTCGATCAGTGATGACAAGTCATCGGCATCTGACAGCTGAGTAATATGTTTAGAGGGCAATGCTAGTCCAACTTTAGTAGCACCATCCTGTGTAAATACCGAAATCCGGCATGGCAACACTGTCGCCAAATTCATATCCTTTTCAAGGATATCTTTTGCAACCTTTGGGTTACAAATTTCAAACACGTGACATTCTTGTGTCAACTCTTGGCCTTTACTAGCCAGCGTTTGTTTAATGTCGTAAGAATGCAAAATTCCAAACTGATTGTTTGGAACGGCTTCTTTTAAATTTTCAATAACTTCATCAACACTAAGTTGAGAGTCTCGAATATATAAATCTGACATAAAAAATACGGCCCGCATTAGCGAGCCGTATTTTTTTATTAATTAAGCAATATGCTCAACTAAACGAAGCATGTTACACGTGTAACCATACTCGTTATCGTACCAAGAAACAACCTTAACAAATGTATCGTCAAGTGCAATACCGGCATTAGCATCAAAGATTGAAGAAGCACTTACACCACGGAAGTCTGATGAAACCACCATGTCTTCTGTGTATTGTAATGTACCTTTCATTGAGCCTTCTGAAGCCTCTTTAATTGCTGCACAAATTTCTTCGTATGTTGCAGGCTTGTCTAACTCACAAGTTAGGTCAACCACTGAAACGTCAACTGAAGGAATACGGAAAGCCATACCTGTTAATTTGCCGTTAAGCTCAGGTAAAACCACACCTACTGCTTTAGCAGCGCCTGTTGATGAAGGAATTATGTTCTCAAATACTGCACGACCACCTCTCCAGTCTTTCATAGAAGGGCCATCAACAGTCTTCTGTGTAGCAGTTGACGCATGAACAGTAGTCATAAGACCACGCTTTAAGCCCCAGTTATCATTGATAACTTTAGCAATTGGTGCTAAACAGTTAGTTGTACATGAAGCTGCAGAAACGATTGCTTGACCAGCGTACTCAGTGTGGTTTACACCGTATACAAACATTGGTGTGCCATCTTTAGAAGGTGCTGATTGAACTACCTTCTTAGCGCCAGCATCAATGTGTGGCTGACAAGACTCTTCAGTTAAGAAGAAACCAGTACAGTCAATTGCTACGTCTACGTCGATGTCGCCCCATGCTAAATCTGCAGGGTTGCGCTCAGCTGAAAGACGAATCTTTTTACCGTCGATAACAAAGTTGTTACCTTCTACCGCTACTTCACCGTCGAAACGACCGTGTGCTGTGTCATACTTAAGCATATATGCTAAGTAATCGTTGTCTAATAAGTCGTTAATACCGACTACTTCTAGCTCTGGAAAATCTTTTGCAATTGCACGAAATACCATGCGACCAATACGACCAAAACCGTTAATACCTACTTTTATTGCCATCTTTTCTTACTCCTATTTACTTTTTATTTACTTTTTATTTACTTTTATTACGATTACACCAAAAGGATGTAATTTTTATTAAAACAAAGTCGTTGCATGCAACGACTTTGTTCAATTCTTTATTTAACCTAATACGTTTTTAGCAGTCGCAACAACGTTGTCTACGGTAAAGCCAAATTCTTTGAATAGGTCGCCTGCTGGTGCAGATTCGCCAAAGGTTGTCATGCAAACCAAACCGCCGTCGATACCAACATACTTGTACCAACCATCACCAACGCCTGCTTCAATTGCAATACGCTTAGTGCCTGGTGTTAATACAGAATCTCTATATGCTTGATCTTGCTCGTCATAAGCATTTGTACAAGGCATTGAAACTACACGTACGTTTGCGTCCATCGCTTCAGCAGCTTCTACCGCTAAACCAACTTCAGAACCCGTTGCGATAAAGATAATATCAGCGTCGCCGTCACAATCTTTAAGTACGTAACCACCTTTTTCAATATTAGCTACTTGCTCAGCCGTACGCGGTTGAGGTGTTAAAGCTTGACGTGAGAAAACCAAACCTGTTGGTGCGCTGCCTCTCAACATTGCCATCTTCCAAGATACTGCTGATTCGATTGCATCACAACCTCTCCAAGAATGGAAACCAGGAATCATGCGCATAGTTGACATTTGTTCAACTGGCTGATGTGTTGGACCATCTTCACCCAGACCGATAGAATCATGTGTGTAAACATAAATTGTACCAATCTTCATCAATGATGACATACGTAACGCATTACGCATGAACTCCATAAACATAAAGAATGTTGCGCCGTAAACCTTAAAACCACCATGAAGAACCATACCGTTCATCATGTGTGCCATACCAAATTCACGTACACCCCAAGAGATGTAGTTACCGTTGGCATTGTCTGCATTTACTTTAACAGTGCCTGACCAATTAGTTAGGTTTGAACCTGTTAAGTCTGCAGAACCACCAAACATCTCTGGTAGTAATGGACCCATCGCTTCGATTGCTTTTTGTGACGCTTGACGTGATGCAATGTTTGGCATTTCGTCTTGAGTGTTGGCAATAAACTTATCCATTTCCATTTCAAAGTTTGCTGGCAATGTGCCTGCCATACGACGCTCAAATTCTGATGCATCTTCAGGGAACTCGGTCTTATATGCTGCAAATGCATCATTCCAAGCCGCTTCATCTGTAGCACCTTGTGCTTTATGGTCCCAACCTGCGTATACGTCAGCAGGGATTTCAAATGGAGCATGATCCCAACCTAACTCTTTACGTGTTGCCGCGATTTCTTCGTCGCCTAATGGCGCGCCGTGACAATCGTGTGTACCTGCTAAGTTTGGCGAACCAAAACCGATTGTTGTTTTACAACAAATCAAACTTGGCTTATCTGTTACCGCTTTAGATTCAGTGATCGCTTTGCTGATTGCATCTGCATCATGGCCATCAACTGCAACCACGTGCCAGTCGTATGAGTTAAAACGTCCTGGGACGCCTTTTTCCATCCAATCACCAATATGACCATCAATAGAAATATCGTTATCATCCCAAAATGCGATTAATTTACCTAAGCCTAATGTACCAGCCATTGCACATGATTCATGTGACAAGCCTTCCATTAAACAACCATCACCCATAAATACGTAAGTGTTGTGGTCAACAATTGTGTGACCTGGCTTGTTGAATTGTGCGCCTAATGTGCGCTCAGCAATTGCCATACCAACAGCGTTAGTAATGCCTTGACCTAATGGGCCAGTTGTTGTTTCAATACCTTCAGCATAACCATACTCAGGGTGACCTGCAGTTTTAGCGTGTAGTTGACGGAAATCTTTGATATCATCCATGCTTAATTCGAAACCCGTTAAATGTAATAACGAATACATAAGCATTGAACCATGGCCGTTTGATAATACAAAACGGTCACGATCTGCCCACTTAGAGCTAGTTGGATTGTACTTCATGTGATCGTTCCAAAGTACTTCAGCAATATCTGCCATACCCATTGGTGCACCCGGGTGGCCTGAATTTGCTTTTTGAACTGCGTCCATGCTTAGGGCGCGAATTGCGTTTGCTAGATCTCTGCGTGATGGCATATAATTTCCTCGAACAAAACTGAATAATTATACCCAAAACCCAAAACCAATCAAGGGCGTTTAGTCTGTTTGTTGTTTACACGACAGTTTGGCTAATCCTCTCCTGTTGTCAAATACAACTCAACACGTTCCATGTCTTCTGGCGTACCACTGAGCACTAGATGATCTTCTATTCTTAATCGGGTTTCATCCGAAGGGTTATTGCCTCGAATACTGCCACGCTTAATGGCTTGAACTTGAATATCAAATTGGTCAAACGCAAGTTCACCAATTGCCTTACCCGTCGCAAAATCATCAGCACTTAAAATAATGGCATGAATAACACCTTTCATTACTTGGTGTTGTTCCATCGGGTTGTCATCTTCGCCTGGGTAAAAACTCTCCAGCAAGCTGTAACGATTTTTACGAATATCTCTAACTTCTCTAAACACTTTTCTAGGCGGCTCGCCAATCATTAACATCAGATGTGAAGCCAACATAATGCTCGACTCAAACGTATCTGGAATCACCTCATTCGCACCCGCTTCAAATAACTCATCTACATGAGCATCATCTGGCGTACGCACTAGGATTGGAATATGTTTATCCATACGTCGTATGTTTTTTAGGATTTTAATCGACGCATGAAAATCACTAAAGGTGACGATAACAATCTGCGCCTTATTAAGATGCGCCGCTTGCAAAATCGTTTGTTTAGCGGCATCACCATAGTACACACTCTCACCCGCGACATGCGCCTCATGCACACGTCTAATATCCATATCTAATGCAATAAAAGGCTTATTTGATTTGGATAAAAAACGACTCACCGTTTGCCCCACACGGCCAAACCCACACAAAATCACGTGTTGATCAAGGTGCTGACTGTTATCCATAATGGCTCGTTCAATCTCATGGTGATTGGCCGAATAAGAATCCTTATGCCATGTTTTGCATATCCTTCCATTAAACTTCAGTAAAAACGGCGCCATAGACATACTCAACACTGCCGCTGTTAATAAAATATTGCCCATCTCTGTTGGTAATAATTTATAAGTAAATGCAAGCGTCATTAGTACCAAACCAAACTCACCCACTTGCGATAATGACAGCGCGATACGCAATGCCACGCCACCTTCTTTTTTAAATATCCTAGCAACCATGTACAACACCACGCCTTTGAGCAACATAATGCCAAGCGTAATAGCAATAATCAAGCCAAAATGCTGTTGCAAAACATCCAGTGAAATCAGCATACCCACCGTTACAAAAAACAAGCCCAGTAAAATATCCTGGAACGGGCGAATGTCCGATTCAATCTGGTGACGATACTCTGTCTCACTCAGCATCATGCCGGCCAAAAATGCACCCAGCGTCATTGACAATCCCATCTGTTCAGTAAAGGCAGCAGCACCTAATGCAACGGTCAACACCGTTAAGGTAAATAACTCTTGTGATTTTGCAGAAGCCACTTCATGAAACAGTGGTCTAAGTAAATACTTGCCAATCAAATGCATGATCACCACTACCAGAACGCCTTTCAAAAAAGCAAAACCTAAAGTCACGCCAAGCGTATTGTCGCCCACACTACTTAACGCCAAAGCCGGAATTAGAATCAACAGCGGAATGGCAATAATATCTTGAAAAATCAACACACCCAAAGCAGAGCGCCCATGGCGAGAATGAATCTCAGATTGCTCAGTGAGTTGCTTGATCACAATCGCAGTTGAAGACAAAGCAAAAGCACTGGAAATCACAATATTAGTATTGGTATCCAAACCCGACAAATAACCCACAAGATACACCAAAAGTGCAGTTGTAACCACTTGCACCGTACCCAGGCCAAATACCTGTCGGCGCATAGAGATCATTTGCGCAAGGGAGAATTCTAAACCAATGGCAAACAGCAAAAATACAATACCAAACTCAGCCAAAAGCTCAATATTTTCTTCTTTATCAATCCAACCAAATCCATTCGGACCAACAATAATACCGACAATAATGTATCCTAAAATTGGCGGAAAATGCAGTCGTCGAGACAGCGCTACAATTGCCACAGCAATGGCGAGCAGTAAAACAATGTGGATTAATAAATAGTCGTTCATATTTTAAAATACACTCACTTTTATTACACAAGGAAAAGGGGATGGTACCCTTTTATCAAGCTTTCTTGTTTATTCATGGGTTAATTATATCTAAAAATAGACAAATCAAGCTGGACAAAAAAATACCCCTGAAAAGGGGTATTAGAATAGATGGTGGTTATAGGTGGACTTGAACCACCGACCCCAGCATTATGAATGCTGTGCTCTAACCAGCTGAGCTACATAACCAAAAGAGCGTGTATTATCGATATATTTGGCAATAATGTCAATAGCCAGAAGCATAATATTGCTAAAATCAATAAGTATGAAAACCCTTAAAATTGCACTGACTGGCGGTATTGCTTGTGGAAAATCAAGCGTTATTCAAGTGTTTAAAAAATATGCAATCGATATTATTGATCTTGATGTGATTGCACGAGAGGTAGTTGGACCTGAGTCGCAAGGCTTAATTGAGCTGGTTGCTCACTTTGGTAATGGCATTCTTAACGATGATCAAACACTTAATCGACAAGCTCTGCGACAAGCACTGTTTGAAAATAGTAAAAACCAGCAGATCATTGAAAAAATATTGCATCCAGAAATATTGGAAAAAATGCAAATGGACATCAAAAAGCTTAATACTCGACTGGTGGTGGTTGAAGTGCCGTTGCTAGTAGAGCAGAATTTGTCAAATTTGTTTGATCGAGCAGTTGTGGTGGACTGTAATGAACAAAATCAGCTAAAAAGGCTGTTAAAACGTGAAGATATCGATGAAAAACTCGCTAAAACCATGATTTCAGTGCAAGCTAGCCGAGAACAGCGCTTAGCATTAAGTGAAAAATTACCCACCGATATCATTGAAAATAATTTGGAAATTTCTGAAATGGAACAAAAAGCGCAAGATCTAGCACAAAAACTACTTAATTTGTAATCGCTCTACAAGTTTGCCACCGACCAAATGCTCAGTAATGATTTCATCAACATCATCTTCATCAATATACTGATACCAAACATTATCAGGGTACACCACGGCTACGGGGCCGTGCTCGCACCTACCTAAACAGCGCGATTCACTCACGCCAATTTTACCTTCGCCGAGCTTACCCTCATCGCGGCACTTATCCTTAGCATGGCGATACATATCGCCAGCACCGAGCTGTGAACAGCAGGCTTTGCCGTCATCACGTACGTTGTTACAGAAAAAGATGTGGCGTGTGTAATAACTCATGATTCTATCGCCCTACTATAGCAATATTTTTTATCAATGCCTGTAATTTTGGCAGCTAACTTAGCTGCTTTTGAGGCGCCCATTTCTGTGAGCAAAATTGGCAATATCTTATCCAGCTGTTCTTCACCTAAAACTTTATTGTTTTTATCAATAGCTGAAATCAAAATCACAAATTCACCTTTTTGGTGTGTGTCATCTGCTTGCAGGTAATCAATCAATACTGGCAAAGTATCGGTTTTAATGGTTTCAAATGCTTTGGTTAATTCCTTAGCAAAGCAGACAACACGCTCATCACCTAAGACAGATTTCAGATCTTGTGCACAAGCCAAAATACGCTTGGGCGATTCGTAAAAAATAGCTGTTTGGTCAATATGGGCAATGGCTTGAATAGCTTTGATGCGTGCTGATTGTTTGGCAGGTAAAAAACCAAAAAAACCAAATCGATCACTGGCAATGCCAGATACACTCATGGCGCTGATCATCGCACTTGGGCCAGGAGCCGGCACCACATCAACGCCAGATTTTTTTGCTTCACTCACCAGCACATAGCCAGGATCACTAATCAGTGGTGTGCCGGCATCACTAATCAGTGCCATGTTTTTTCCGTCCAACAGCTCATTAATAACAGCAGCTGTTTTTTTGGTTTCGTTGTGTTCATGGAATGCACGCATTGGTGTGCTGATGTCATAATGACTCAGTAGTCGTTTAGAATGACGGGTGTCTTCCGCCAAAATCACATCGACGGTTTTTAGTATGTCAAGCGCCCTAAAGGTGATATCATCTAAATTTCCAATCGGCGTGGCAACAATATATAACGGCATAGATTATGTTTAGTTTCAAACGAAAAACCGGCAACCAAGCAGAAAACCTAGCGCTGATCTATTTGCAAGAAAACGGCTTGCAACTAATCGAACAAAACTATTTAACCAAGTGTGGTGAAATAGACATTATTATGCTTGATAAATCAGAACAAACACTAGTTTTTGTTGAAGTTCGTTATCGTCAAAATGATCAATTTGGCTCGGCCACTGATACCGTTGATCGTCATAAACAAAACAAGCTGATTCGCACTGCACAGCACTATCTTCAACAACATGCAAAATATCAAGAATTTATCTGTCGGTTTGATGTTGTCGGGATTGAATCTGATTTAAAATATCCTAAAATCAATTGGATAAAAAATGCTTTCGAGGCTTAATCAATTATGAAAAAAATATTACTTTTATCAACCCTTATTATTAACTCAATTTTTCTAAGCGGGTGCATTGTTAGCACTGCATCAACGGTCAGTACTGCAATTTCAGTGGCTAATGAAAGACGCACCACCGGTGAGATGATTGACGATAAGACTATCGGTTTGAGATTGTTGGCTTGGTCAACTGAAGATCAAAACCTGAGCGATGCACATGTTAACTTTATGTCATTTGATCGCATTGTATTGGTTGCAGGCGAAGCGCCAAGTGGTGAGTTGCGCAGTTACATTGTTAAGCAAATACAAGTAGCTGACCCAAAGGTTAGAAAAGTAATCAATGAAATTGTGATTGGCCCAAACAGTGGTTATTTGAGTCGAGTCAAAGATGCAGCGATTACAACGCAAGTTGAGATTCTTTTCCAAGACCAAGAAGTCTTCCACCCAACACATGTTAAAGTAATGACAGAAAATCAAACGGTTTACCTGATGGGTGAGGTGACCAAACGTGAGGCAGACAAAGCCGCTAAAACAGCAGCCAAAGCCAAGGGTGTGAAAAAAGTTGTTAAACTATTTGACTACCTAAAAACCCGTCCAGCGGCTGAAATTGAACGCGACCGTCAAAGAGAATTAAATGCTCAAAAAGCAGCAGAACTTAAGCAACAACAAGCAGAACTCGATGCTAAAAAAGCTGAACTTAAAAAACAACTCAGAGCTTTGGGTGGTAACGCAGAAGGTATGCCTTTCTAGTTTGATTGTGCTCGCTTGACGGGTGCAAATGAGATTCGGTGTTGCCCTACAATAGTCCCTAAACTGTTTAACGCTTGCAAATGCACCTTGGTGCCATAACCTTTGTGTTGAGCAAAGCCATATTCTGGATAATGTTTATCCAATTCAATCATTTGCCTATCACGCGTGACTTTGGCAATAATTGATGCTGCTGATATCGCCGGCTCAGTAAGATCGCCTTTGATGATTGCTGTGCAGTTTTCCAAATCTGGGCAGCGATTACCATCAACTAATACTTGATCATATTGAGTATTTAAGTTTTCAACTGCACGGCGCATTGCTAACATGGTTGCTTGCAGAATGTTAATCTCATCAATCTCTTCTGGAGTTGATTCGCCCACTGCCCACTGACATTGCTCAATAATTAAAGCGTATAAAACTTCTCGTTTTTTTTCAGTGAGTTTTTTTGAATCGGTCAGCTCGGGAAGGTCAAAATTATTGGGCAAGATAACCGCGCCGGCTACCACTGAACCCACTAAGGGGCCACGGCCTGCTTCATCTACCCCAACGATAATCAAATCTATAATGCCTTGAAGCCGATATCGGTACGATAATAAGACCCAGGCCAATTTACTTTATTTAGCAAGTTGTAAGCATTGGTTTGTGCCTGCTTGGTATCAGCACCGAGTGCGGTTGCACACAGTACTCGACCACCGCTACTCACAACAGCACCATTGTCCATCTTTGTACCTGCATGGAAAACTTTGGCATCGTCATTATCTACTGGTAAACCAATCGCCTCGTCTGAGGTGTAAGCATCAGGGTAGCCATTGGCTGCTAATACTACACCCATGGCTGAGCGATTATCCCACTCAATAGTGGCTTTATCCAATTGACCTTTGGTGGCTAATAAACATAAATCAGCCAAGTTAGACTTTAGGCGCATCATAATCGGCTGTGTTTCAGGATCGCCAAATCGGCAGTTGTATTCAAGCACTTTAGAGTTTCCACTCTCATCGATCATCAAGCCTGCGTACAAGAAACCCGTATATGAATTACCCTCTGCCGCCATCCCATCAACGGTTGGGCGGATGACAGAATCCATCACGTTTTGGAAAATTTCATCAGTGACAATTGGCGCTGGAGAGTACGCACCCATGCCACCTGTGTTTGGGCCTTTGTCGCCATTATCACGGGCTTTATGGTCTTGCGAAGTGGCCATTGGCAGGATGTTTTTGCCATCTACCATAACGATAAAACTGGCTTCTTCGCCGACTAAGAATTCTTCCACCACCACACGAGATCCAGCTTCGCCAAAGCGATTACCCTCAAGCATATCGTTAATCGCATCAATGGCTTCGGCCTCAGTATTGGCAATAATTACGCCTTTACCTGCAGCCAAGCCATCGGCTTTAATTACAATTGGCGTGCCTTTTTCCTGTACGTATTTAACCGCTGGATCTACTTCAGTAAATACATCGTAGTAAGCGGTTGGAATATTGTTACGATCAAGAAAGTCTTTACAAAATGCTTTGGAGCCTTCGAGTTGTGACGCCGCCTCAGTTGGGCCAAAAATAGCCAAACCTTGTGCCTGAAAACGATCAACCATACCAATCACTAATGGCGCTTCAGGGCCAACAATGGTCAGGTCAACTTGGTTGTCTTTTACAAAGTTAATGAGACCGTCAATATCTTCTGATCCAACACTAATATTGGTGAGTTTGTTTTCTAGCTCGGTACCGGCATTACCCGGTGCCACAAATACTTCTTCAACACTATCAAATTTGGCGCATTGCCAAGCCAAGGCGTGCTCGCGACCGCCGCTTCCTATTACTAATATCTTCATACGTATTCTTCAATAAATTCTCTAAATTTCTTGTGCGACATAATCTGTGTACCATCACAGTTAAACGACATGGAAATCGTTGAATTAAATAAATTAATCACTGCCGAGCGCAAGTAATAACCTTCTAAATTACGCAGTGCAGGAATGTGCTCAATAATATAACGCAACTCATCTTCATCGGTGAGTTGCTTCATGGTTTCGTTGCGCTCATGGAAAGCCTCTTGCCATTCTTCCGACAAATACTCGAACGCATGGTCATGCTCAAGCATATGGTAATAACGCTTAATTAACGCTTCTTTTTCATCTAAAGCAATCATGCCAAAATGATTAAAAACATAATCAGGTACCAGTAAATCTTCGGCCAAATGCACCTCGACATTAAAAGGGTCAAACACTGATGAGGTTTTAATCTCGCCATTATTAAGGCCGATGACAATCCGATAAACACCGGTAGACAACAACAAGAATAAAATAACCTCTAACAATTCGTCAATATTTTCATCGACTAAGTTTAGTGTGCGCTCACGGTTGTATACGCTATCACGTAAACTGCTATCACCCTTAACGCTACGCATTAGGTTTTCATCAAAACCATAGCCAACTAACGCATTTTTTTTGCTCTGTCCAGTGTTCATAACTTAGATTATAGTCAATTCTTAAATGAATAATCGCTTGGGTTTGATGCTGCCATCTTCATCTGGCTCACCAATGCCTAAAAACTGTTTGCAGTTGTCAAACAACTTAATCACTTCGAACGAGCCTTGTTTGCTCGAAGTGATAGATCTGCCGTATTTAATATCAATCGTTTGTTGTTCATCTAGATAAATACTATCAATACTTGGCAACATATCTTGTGTGGCAAATATTTTTTCGTCGAGCAATTGATAATCATCGGTTGCTAAGTTTTCCAGGTCTGAAAACTTAATCGTCTGTGCAATATCAATATGCGCAAATCCAGTACGCCTAAGCGTAATCACGTGCGCACCACAACCCAACTTGTTACCAATGTCTTCAATCAAAGTTCGAATATAAGTGCCTTTAGAACAAGACACTTCCAAACTAACAACGCCATTCTCATAACCTAAATAATCAATATGATGAATGGTGACTGGGCGTGGCGGTCTGTCAATCTCGATGCCTTGTCTGGCGAGTTTATACAGTGGCTGCCCATCTTTTTTAAGCGCTGAGTACATTGGTGGCACTTGCTCAATATCGCCAACAAACTGATTAGCAACTGTGCGAATTTCTTCATCCGTCAAGTGCTCAAAAGTCTGGGTTTTGATTATCTTGCCTTCGGCATCACCAGTATCCGTCATTTGGCCTAGCTGTCCACGCACAAAATAACGTTTATCATCATCGAGTAAAAAGCCTGCCACCTTAGTTGCTTGGCCCAAGCAAATTGGCAAAATGCCACTGGCTAAAGGATCTAGTGCACCCGTATGACCTGCTTTCTTAGCAAAGAATAATCGTTTGACTTTTTGTAAGGCGGCGTTCGAACTTAAACCAGTGTCTTTATCAAGCAAGACAATGCCATTAATTTCTCTGCCTTTTGGATTGCGCCTAGACATCTGGCAATGCGTTAAAGTTTAGATAATAAATCTTCGATTCTAGCGCCAGTATTTGGCGCAGGATCGAAGATAAACCTTAGTGCTGGTGTATGACGAAGATCTAGTGTTTTTGACAAGCGCGAACGGAAAAAACCACTGGCTTTATTTAATAAGATTTCAATCGCTGCTTGGTCTGATTCTGGCACAGTGTAAAACACCCTGGCACTACCCAGATCACGACTAGACAACACATCCGTTATACTTACCGATTGTAGTCTTGGATCTTTGGTTTCGTTTTTTAATAGCGTTACTAATTCTCGACGAATTAGTTCATTAACACGTTCAATTCGATAGGAGGGTTGGTCTGCCACTAGCTACTAAAACGTATCTTTATAGACTACGCGCAGTCTCAATACGCTCAAATACTTCGATCTGGTCGCCTGGCTGAACATCGTTGTAGCCCGCCACACCAATACCACATTCAGTGCCTGATTTAACTTCTTTAACATCGTCTTTAAAGCGTCTTAGAGATTCTAGCTCGCCTTCAAAGATAACCACACTCTCACGCAATACACGGATTGGTGAATCTTTTCTAACCACGCCTTCTTCAACCATACAGCCCGCGATATCGCCCAATTTTTGTGAACGAAAAACATCCTTCACGTTGGCAATACCAATGATATTTTCACTTAATGCTGGGCTTAACAAGCCACTCATGATGGCTTTCACATCATCAATTAAGTTATAGATGATTGAATAATACTCAATACGTACGCCTTCAGCATCCGCTGTCTTACGTGCAACTGTGTCGGCACGTACATTAAAACCAAGCACCAAAGCTTCTGAAGTTGCTGCCAAATTAATGTCAGTATTATTAATACCGCCCACACCGCTTGAAACTACTTTAACACGCACCTCGTCAGTCGATAACTCTTCTAACGCCTCTACCAATGCTTGTGCTGATCCTCGTACATCAGATTTCAACAATACGTTAACCGTAGAAACATCGCCTTCTTCCATTTTTTGTAGGAAGTTTTCCATTTTCGACGCTTGTTGTTTTTGTAATTCTGCTTCACGTTCTTTGGATTTTCTAAAGTCAGCTACTTCACGTGCTTTACGCTCACTTTCAACCACCAATACTTCATCACCAGAATTTGGTATGCCTGACAAGCCAAGCACCTCTACTGGTGTCGATGGGCCGGCTTCTTTAAGAACCTTGCCTTGGTCATCAACAATTTGTTTAACTTTTCCGTATTCTAGGCCAGCGATCATAATATCGCCTTTTTTCAAAGTGCCTGATTGCACTAAGATAGTTGTTACCTTGCCACGGCCTTTTTCTAAACGAGCCTCTAATACTGTGCCATTTGCTGGGCCTTTAATAACGGCAGAAAACTCCAATACTTCTGCTGTTAAAGTGATTGCCTCAAGCAGTGCATCAATACCTTCGCCGGTATGTGCTGAAACTGGAATCATCATCACATCGCCACCCCAGTCTTCTGAAATAACGTCATGTGTTGAAAGCACTTGCTTGATCTTATCAAGATCAGCGCCGTCTTTATCAATTTTATTAATTGCAACAATTACTGGCACACCCGCTTGTTGAGAGTGCTTAATTGATTCAATTGTTTGTGGCATTACACCATCATCCGCTGCAACCACTAGGATAATAATATCGGTTGAGTTTGCACCACGAGAGCGCATTTTAGAAAACGCTGCATGTCCTGGTGTGTCAATAAAAGTAATCTTTCCGTTGTCAGTATCAACTTGATACGAGCCAATATGCTGAGTAATACCGCCGGCTTCACCATCAGCCACTTTGGCTTTACGAATGTAATCTAGTAGAGAAGTCTTACCGTGGTCAACATGACCCATGATGGTTACCACTGGCGGCCTTAAGCTTTCATCACCTGTTGGCTTTGCTTTTTCAACTAATTTGTCTTCAATGGTTTCTTCAACTGCAGCAACACCTTTGTGCCCCATTTCTTCAACCACTAACAAAGCAGTATCTTGGTCGATCACATCATTTAGCGTTACCATAACGCCCATACCCATTAGCACCTTTAGCACTTCTCCGGCTTTGGTGGTCATTTTTTGGGCTAAATCACTGACTTTGATATTTTCTGGTACTGCAATATCGTGCATTACTTTTTCAACCGGCTTTTGGAAGCCGTGCTGTGCTTGTTCTTCTTGAATCTTTTGGCTTAAGCGCGTTCTGTCTTTCTTCTTTAGCTTTCGATTTGGGTTGTGTTTAGCCACATGTAGCTGTCGACGTCCGTTATTACTAGGTGCGTTACGCAAACGTTTTGGCTTTTTATCTTCAGTAGAAGCAGGGGCTTTGGCTTTACTGGCAGCTTCTTCTTTCGCTTTTTGTTTGGCAGTTTCTTGCTGTTCTTTTTGCGATTTCTCTTTGTCTTTTTGCAAACGTGTCATCTCTTGACGTTTGGCATCTTGTGCTAATAATTTTTCATCTGCATCACGGCCTACCTCTAACGCTGCTTGCGCTTTAAGTGCCGCTTCATTGTCAACAGAATCATTGACTTGAGGCGCTGCTTTTTTAACACGACTTTTCTTAACTTGCACTTTAATGCCACCAGCGCTTGCGCTTGACTTGGCGCTAGGCTTGCGTGAGACCGACATGCTCGATTTGCTGGTTGAGCGCTTTGACAAACTGCCCATCAAAATTTTCCGTTCTTCAGCTGAGATTTCAGAATCTGCCGTTTTGCCATCAATGCCGACATTCGCCAAGATTGAAATGACTTCGTCTGGAGTCTTTTTCAGTAATTTAGATAACGTTTGAACTGTGTGTGCCATAATGCTTGCCTATGTTTTTATTTGTTTTTAATTAAGTTTTTTCTGTCTTAACTTAATTTAATCAAACCATCCTTCATTTTCTCTTGCGGTCATAATAACAGCCGATGCCGCTTCAGTGTCCATATCTTGAATGTCTAATAACTCATCGATTGATAATTCTGCTAGGTCGTCTACTGTTGCGATATCTGATTCAATTAATGCTTGCGCCAGATCTTCACTCACACCCTCGACACTCATCAATACTTCAGAAGATTCTGCATCGCCTAATGCCTGCACTAACTGTGCGTCAGAAGCGCGCTCTTGTAATTCTTCAACCATAGAAGCGTCGAACTCTTCAATGCCTTCTAAACTAGAGGCATCCGCATCAGCAACCTCATCAACACTACCAAAGCCCTCATCGATTAATACGCCTGCTACTTCGGAATCAACACCTAACTTTTCAGCTAATTTTTCACTGGTTTTTTGGTTTTCTTCCGCTTGCTTGTCGTCTGACTCACCCACTGACATAACATTAAGCTTCCAACCGGTTAGACGTGAAGCCAATTTAATGTTCTGACCACCACGACCAATAGCCAAGGCTAGTTGATCATCTTCAACAGCAATATCCATTGAATTTTTGTCTTCATCAACGATGATAGCGCTTACTTCAGCAGGCGCCATCGCATTGATTACAAACTGAGCAGGGTCTTCATCCCAAAGAATGATATCCACACGCTCACCGTTAAGTTCGTTTGA
Source organism: Gammaproteobacteria bacterium (assembly GCA_029243595.1). Classification (GTDB taxonomy): domain Bacteria; phylum Pseudomonadota; class Gammaproteobacteria; order PS1; family Pseudothioglobaceae; genus Thioglobus_C. The sequence continues at coordinate 97,298 of JAQWRQ010000028.1, forward strand.
TACAGCCTGTACACGTGCACCACGCATACCAATACAAGAGCCAATTGGATCAAGGCGCTTGTCTTTTGCTTTAACAGCTAATTTTGAACGCAAACCAGGGTCGCGACTACCGCCCATAATTTCAATCACACCTTCAGAAATCTCTGGCACTTCCATTTCGAATAATTCAATCATCATCTCAGGCACTGTACGACTTAAGAAAATTTGCGCACCACGTGGAGAGGATTTCACCTCTTTAATGTAGGCTCTTAAACGATCATTTTTACGTACCGATTCGTTTGGAATTAGGTCAAATTTAGAAATCATGCCATCAACACCACCCATATCAACATAGGCATTACCTCGATCAACACGCTTAACGGTTACCATGATGACCTCGCCAACACGTTTGGTGTAATCTTCAACAATGACTTCTCTTTCAGCTTCACGTACTTTTTGAATGATAACTTGTTTTACGATTTGAGCGGCAATACGGCCAAATTCTTCAGTTGCCATTGGCTCACGCACAAAGTCATCAACCGCTATACCATTCGCATCTTTGGCATGAATATGTAACTCTGTATCAAACTCAGTACCATCATCGTCAACAAAGTTCTCACCGTCTTCGATTACCATCCACTGTCTAAAGGTATTAAACTCACCGGTTTTTCTGTCAATTTCAACATGCGCATCAATATTGTTGCGTTTCTTTGTTGCAACGGCTAACGCCTCTTCCAAAGACTCAAGTACATCCTCTTGCGAGATGTTTTTCTCATTAGAAATTGCCTCAACCATTAAAAATAATTCTTTACCTTCCACGTCTTTCTCCTGCTTAAAAGTTGGCGACTAAATTCGCCTTTTCAATTAACTCAATGTCCAGCATCACTGGACCTAATTCTGTTACTAATTCAACACTATTATCAGTTTCACTGACACTGCCAATAGCGCCAACAAATTTTCTTTGTCCGTTGATTGGTCTAACCAATCGTAATTTAATATCGTGGCCTAAAAAGCGCTGATAATGCCCAATATGAAACAAGGGGCGCTCTACGCCTGGTGATGACACTTCTAAATTGTACTGGTTTGTAATAGGGTCTTCCACATCTAGAATCGCACTAACTTGTCTTGACACTGTTTCGCAATCATCAACACCAATACCGTTATCTGAGTCGATATAGATCCTCAAAGTGCTGTGCTTACCACTAGCAACATATTCGATACCCACAAGCTCATAGCCCATGTCATTAATCACTGGATTGATTAATACTTGGATTTTGTCAGCAATTTTTGCCATTAATTCGTCATCAAATAAAACTTAATAAAAACCCCCTAAAAAGGGGGTCGTAATTTTGGTAGCGGGGACAGGATTTGAACCTATGACCTTCGGGTTATGAGCCCGACGAGCTACCGAACTGCTCCACCCCGCACTAAAGGCGGCAATAATACGCTCTTATGCTGAATAAGTCCAGCAAAATTTTAAGTTAATTCAAAGACTTTACTAAAGTCGGTTTAAATTCTACAGGCTAGATTTTTCAATATGGCTAGCACCGTGAACTTTAATCTTGTAGCCTTGTGCCACTAAGTGTTTAACGTAGAGCTTATTGTATGTAAAGAAAAAAACAATATTTGCTAGGCCTAATGTCAATACGCATAAAGGCGCCATCAAAATTACTGACTTCCAGTCACGACGATAAATCGCAGGGCAGAAAAATAAGCACAACGAAGTCCAAGAAAAACCCACAGGGGCGTATTTCACTTCTCCAGTTTCAGCGTTTGTTAGCGTCAGTGTTGTGTAAGCCAAATTTATCTTCTCCTCAAGCAGGTTATTGTACCCATTTTTGATTATCTTTCAATACCCCAATCCAAAGTATAATATAGCCCATGAAAATAGCTGTACTCATGGATGATATTGGCAATATCAATCCAAAAAAAGACTCGTCACTAGCGATGATGCTTGAGGCTTCACGTCGTGGCTGGGATATTTACACCTTTGACACTAACGATTTATTTGTAGTAAAAGGTGTTGTCTATGCGCATGCGTCGCAGACTAGCGTTAAAGATGAATCTAAGCATTGGTTTAAAAAACAACCGTTAATCCAGGCACTTAAACTGAGTGACCTTGATGTCATCTTAATGCGCAAAGACCCGCCTTTTGACATGGATTATATTTATGCCACTTATTTGCTAGAGCAAGCTGAGAACACAGGCGTTCTGGTCGTTAACAAACCACAATCGCTTAGAGATGCCAATGAAAAGTTATTTGCACTCAACTTTGCACATTGTATGCCATCAACACTAATCAGCACTCAGATAGATCAAATTAAATCTTTTATTAAGGCAGAAAAAACCGTTGTAGTGAAGCCACTCGACGGCATGGGTGGTGCCGACATATTTAAACTGAATGATGGTGATAATAATATTGATGAAGTACTCGATTATCTAACCCATCAAGGTACGCGTCAAATCATGGTGCAAGAATTTTTAGCTGATATTATTAAAGGCGATAAACGCATTTTACTAATTAACGGAGAACCAATTGATTACGCCTTGGCACGTATGCCTGCCAAAGGCAGTTTTAAGGGTAATTTAGCAGCAGGTGCAACAGGTGTTGGCCAGCCTTTAAGTGACAGAGATCGTTACTTATGTGAGCAAATTGGCCCTACCTTAAAAGACAAAGGCTTGATGTTTGTTGGGCTTGATGTGATTGGTGATTACATTACTGAGATCAATGTCACTAGCCCCACTTGTATCCGCGAGCTTGATGCGCAATTTAACCTTAATATTGCCGGTGTGTTATTCGATGCTATTGAGCAGCAAATAAATAACGCGTAAGCACCACGCCCAGCCCTGCTGCTGATAACGACAATAATACATTCAATAGAATATTAAGGCTAGCCTGTCCATAATGCCCCAAGCCAATCATTTCAATTGATTCCCAAGAAAGTGTTGACATGGTGGTCAATGACCCTGTTAAACCAATCAGTAACAACAAGCGATAGGCTTCGTGTAATGCCGCTTTTTCTAAAATAATCACCACCAACATACCCGCTAAGAACGAACCAACAATATTGGCACTCAACGTACCATAAGGGAAAGCTGGTCCAAACGTTGTATTCATAAATTGCGTTAGGTAATAACGCACACTTGCGCCAATGGTTGCACCAACACCGATGGCTAAAACTGTTGGGAAAAAAGTCATGATTGATTCCTTAATTGCTTTAATTTCTCACTGATTTTAACCTCTAAACCCCGATCCGTTGGCACATAATAAACTTGCTCGCCTAGCGCTTCTGGAAAATAAGTTTGCCCCGTAGCAACCGCATCTGTTTCATCATGTGCATAACGATAGCCTTCGCCTTCGCCATTATTTAGCCCGGCTGTGGCATTACATAAATGCTTAGGCACACCTAGATCACCTGTGGCTTTAGCCGTATCCATCGCCTGATTAAAGGCCTTATAAACCGCATTTGACTTGGGCGCTACCGCACAATACGTAGCCGCCTGAGCAATAGCACGACACCCCTCTTTATCGCCCACACGCTCATATACATCCCACGCATTAAGAGTGACTTCTAACGCTCTTGGGTCAGCGTTACCAATATCTTCTGAGGCGATGGCCAACAAACGCCGAGCAATGGTTTTAGGATCACAACCACCCACTAACATTCTAGCCATCCAATATAGCGCGCCATCTGGTGAAGAGCCACGCACCGATTTGTGAAAAGCGGAAAGTTGTTGATAAAAAATATCCCCGCCTTTATCAAAAACGCTAATTTTATCTTGTAACAATTGCCCGATCGATTGCGCATCTAATACGCTCAACTTAGCCAAAGCAATTTGTTCAACAATATTAATCAAACGACGTGCATCACCACTACTGGCGTTAATAATTTGTGTGCTTACTTCCTGGTCATTAATTTCAAGCTGCTCATGTGCCAGCGCCCGATTTAGTATTTGAGATAATTCCTGCACACTTAAAGAATTAAGCACATATACACTCAAACGCGACAAAAGTGCCCGGTTCAGTTCGAATGATGGATTCTCAGTGGTGGCGCCAATCAGTGTGATGAGACCCGATTCGATATGTGGCAGAAAACCATCTTGCTGTGCTTTGTTAAACCGATGTATTTCATCAACAAATAAAATGGTCTTTTGCCCGATATTTTGAAACTTCTTGGCATTCTCAACTACGGCTCTCAATTCTTTAACGCCGTCTAATACCGCACTCATTTGTGCAAAATGACCATCGACTTGGCTAGCAATAATACGAGCTAAAGTGGTTTTTCCCGTGCCTGATGGCCCCCACAAAATCATTGAATGCAGTTGCTGACGATCAATTGCTTGCTTAAGTGGATGACTGTCACTCAATAAATGCGACTGCCCAAAAAAATCATCCAATATTTGCGGTCTTAAATTTTCAGCTAAGGGCTTCATAGATTTATTTTTACCACTTTAAAATCATTGGATTGATTCAATATCAGCACAACCGATAAATTAAGCTGTTTAGCTAGCGCCATTGCTTTTTCACTGCCCATCGCCATCATGGCAGTGGCATAAGCATCGGCCATCATGGTTTGCTTGTCGAGCACGCTCACCGACGCCAAATCCGTATTGGCCGGTAGCCCGCTACTTGGTGTCAAAATGTGCATATATCGCATATCCTCCCAAACAAAATAATTACGGTAGTTACCTGAAGTGGCAATTGCTTGATTGTTTAAAACTAGGGCAATCGGCTTAGCGCCATTAGGCCGCTCTACGCCAAGCGTCCAATGCTTGTTATTTTTTTTACCACTTGCAATAACCTCCCCACCAATTTCTACGAGAAAATTTTTCACCTGATATTCTTTAAGTAAATTCGCCACTTGGTCGACGCCAAAGCCCTTAGCAATGGCTGACAAATTAATATGTATGTCTCTGATTTTTTTTACTTGGCTATTATTTAATTGCAAATACTGAATAGATGACAACGGCAACAATTTTCCCACTTGTGCTCGGCTCGGTTTTGATACTGTCTTAGTTGCACCAAACCCCCAGGCATTAATCAAACGACCCATGCCAGGGTCAAAATAACCTTGGGTTTGTTGATAAATTTTTTGTGACTGGCTTAGGACAAAAAACAATTCATCTGATACATCAACCCACTTATTAATCGGCTTTTGATTAAGTAAAGACAGCTCTGAATTTTTATCCCAAGTTGAGAAGGTTTTATTAACTTGGGATAGCACTTGCTCAATTTGTAATTTGGAAACATTTGAGCCAACAGTTTTAACTGTATAGCCAGTACCCATAGTTGAGCCTGTGATTGTCTGTGTCGGCTGATTACTACCACAAGCACTCAAGCCTAAAAAGATAAAGATTAATAAGGCTCTAAGCATTATATAATTTCGACATGTTGAGACTTATTTTTTGCTTGTTATTAACGACATTTGCATATGCAAATGATACCACTGCGCGTAGCTTTGAATCCTTCTTAGCTGATATCCGTGCTCAGGCTATCAACCAAGGCATATCAACCGCCACATTAGACCAAGCCTTACACGGCTTAACCCCCAACCCTAAAGTGATTAAGTTCGACCAGTCGCAGGCAGAATTTAGTCAAAATTTTTGGCGTTATTTAGGCTCAAGAGTCAGCCCTTACCGACTTGAAAATGGCAAAAAATTACTAAAAAAACATCAAGACACCTTTCAACACAATTACAAAAAATACGGAGTTCCACCCCATATTATCGTGGCCTTTTGGGGCTTAGAAACCAACTATGGTAACAACACTGGTAATTTGAGCTTGGTTCGGTCTTTAGCTACCTTGAGTTTTGATGAAAGACGTTCGGTATTCTTTACCGAGCAACTACTAACTTTGCTCAAGCTGATTGATGACAACAAGATTCCACTGGATGCCCAAGGCTCATGGGCGGGTGCGATGGGTAACGTACAATTTATGCCAACCAATGTCGCTGCTTATGGCGTTGATGCTGATGGCGATGGCAAGATCGGACTATGGGATAACAAAGCCGATATTTTTGCCAGTGCGGCTAACTTTTTACAAAAAATTGGCTGGCACCGAGGTGAGCGTTGGGGGCGAGAAGTTACTATTCCGTCAAGCTTTGACTACCAGCTGGCCAACCTCAACACTAAAAAAACCGTAAATGAATGGCAAGCACTTGGCGTACGCACAGCGACTAACGAAAACCTGCCTAGCTCTACCATGAAGGCATCATTAGTATTGCCGATGGGTTATAACGGCCCGGCTTTTTTAGCTTATCGTAATTTCCGCGCCATTCTCAGATGGAACCATTCAATTCTATATGCTTTATCGGTTGGTCATTTGTCTGATCGTCTTGCCGGTACTCGGCAATTATTTGCTGAACCTATTACTGAGCCTTCTTTGAGTCGTGACGATATTAAATTTATACAAACCTCACTCAATCAGCTAGGTTTTGACACCGGTGAGCCCGATGGCATATCTGGCCCTAAAACACGTGGCGCTACACGTCATTATCAACGCGCCAACCAATTACCCATTGATGGTTATGTTGGCTATCAATTATTGCAACAATTACAAGCGTTGTGAGCATCACAACCTATCTGGGCTTTGATGTTGGCACTAAGCGCACTGGTGTTGCCATTGCCAATAGCTTAACCCTGCAAGCCAGTGGCATTGAAGTGGTTACCCATCATAAAGATGGCTCAACCAATTGGGAAGGTTTTGATGCGATTATCAATACTCACAATGTCGATCTATTTATTGTCGGATTGCCATTTGATCAAGATGGTAAAGAACAAGAAATGACTTTTATTGCTAAATCATTTGCCAGAAAGCTCGAGAAACGTTACAACATAAAAACCCAGATGATTGATGAGTATTTATCTTCATCTGATGCCAAAAACCAACTAAAATACAACCATTATCATCCAAATGCCAAACGCGGCGAAGTTGATAAACGCTCAGCACAGTTAATATTGCAAACATGGTTAAATGAAAAAAGATTTGATTAGCAACGATGTTCAACTTAGCCCCGAAGGCAAGCTAATCCATTTATTAGGCCTTGAAGGCCTTTCCAAAAACCATTTAACTCACATTCTTGATATTGCCGATGGTCTCATTGATGATGCCGGTAATCTAAAAAAATCCAAAGCCCTTGATGACATGAGTGTGGCTAACTTATTCTTTGAGCCATCCACTCGTACTCGAAATACTTTTGAGATTGCAGGAAAACGCACCAGTGCCAACATCATTAACGTTGATCTAGCTAACTCAGCCACCAAGAAAAATGAATCGTTACTCGATACTATGCATACGCTTAAAGCCATGCAGATCGATATGTTTGTTATTCGCCACAAACAAAGTGGTCTGCCGCACCATGTAGCTGAGAATTTACAAGGTATTGCTGTTCTCAATGCAGGTGATGGTATTAACGCTCACCCAACTCAAGCGTTGTTGGATATGCTCACCATTCGCCAACACAAGAAAAATTTTGATAACTTGTCAGTGGCGATTGTCGGTGATATCGTGCATTCACGTGTAGCGCATTCAGATATTCAAGCACTTAAAACCTTAGGCGCAACAGACATTCGCCTGATTGCACCGGCCGGTTTACAATATGGCTCCGATCGCTGCGCTTCGGTTCAGTGCTTTGATAACATTGAAGCGGGTTTAAAAGATTGCGATGTGGTTATGGTATTGCGCTTACAAAAAGAACGCATGCTAGAAGCCGACATCCCCAATGAACAAGAATACTTTGATAGCTACGGACTAACGGCCGAACGCTTAGCACTGGCAAAACCAGATGCTATCGTAATGCATCCAGGCCCAATTAATCGTGGCGTAGAAATCGACTCCTCTGTTGCTGACGGCGATCAATCTGTGATTTTGCAACAAGTCACTAACGGTATCGCTGTACGTATGGCGGTGATGGAAATCTTAGCAGGTAAGTCCTAATTATGGAAAACCTAATTGATTATGACGAGGTCAAAAGCGTCCTACACCATCTAAATACAGATGACACTATTGCCAGTGCGCACGGTATTTTATGTGGCTTTGCTTGTATCAAACCCGACTTGGCATTAGACGATTGGCTAGGTGAAGTGCTGGTCAGTATTGATCTTAACAATCTTAGCGAAAAATCTGCCCATGAACAACTTGCGCAAATCTACAATAACACTCTGCTACAGTTGGGTGATGCCACACTAAGCTTTCAACTACTAATCGCTAATGAAGACTGCAAACTCAGAGAGCAGGCCGACACACTTATTCAATGGTGCCAAGGTTTTTTAGTAGGTTTAGGGTTGCAAAAAATCTCCACCAACGACGAAGACGTACTGGAGATGATTAAAGATTTTAGTGAAATATCTAAACTCGATGCCGAGGTTCTCGACAACGAACAAAACGCACAAGACCTAAGTGAAATTATCGAATTTGTACGCATGGGCACGCTGCTTATCCAAGAAACACTACAACCTTCTAAGCAAGATTACATCTCTCCAGAATTATTGCATTAAACCCTATTGCAATAGCCTTGTGGTCATATCTGACCTTTAATTAGTATATTATAAAATTACGCTTTAATGATAGTGTTGCAAAACACTTGTATGTTGTTATTATGTTGCCTTAAAGCGCTTAAATCTTGAGGAGGAGGTAGCCGCCTAACTAAACTTGAGGAGAATAAAAAAAACGACTACCTAGTAGAAAATCATGAAATATATCTCGGGGGAGAGACTTATGATCTTCTAAGTATTATTATAACATAATATTAGAAAAATATAATATAGATTGTGAATTTATTTACAAATCAAGGACTAAAAAGTATGCATAAAAGTGTCAAGCACAATCCCAACAAAGGAATAATAGCCCTATTAGCAACGCTATTCCTCTTCTCCAGCAATACCTTTGCAAGAACCCAAGTGATTAGTGCCGATATTGACTCAGTTGAGCCAATCTATATGAATTACAAAATTGAAAAAATTACTAAGCCTTGTCAGTCAATGATGCCTAGTTGTTGGAACGTCAGTTACAAAAAAAGAGCCCTAAAGTCTCTTAAAGGCTATCGTGTTAAGTTATCTTTTGAAGGTCAACAATTCACTGCACGTATGCGTGAAAAACCCAAAAGTGAGCTTTTAAAAATTAGAGTAAGTAAAGATTTGCTTAATCAGCCTAGCAAGGTTGCAATGAATGCGGCTGTTGTTTATTAGTGCCTATCTAGGTTTGCTACTTGACGTGGTTTACTAACTACTGGCATCGCCCCAACCACAAAGTCATAACCCTTATTGCCGTAGTTATAAAAAGCACTGTCTGCTTTTTGCATAGGTATTTTTGGTGTAAAGCCAAACATTGCTAATGGATTAAACACAGCGTAAGGCTTAGAAGCCTCAGCAGACACACCAGTAGCTACTAATAATAGCGCTAGTGCAATTGTGTTAATCATGATCATTAGTTTCATTTTGTTTGTCTTTTTAGTTAATTAGGTATGTTGCCACCTTAATCTCTTGAGGAGAGAATAATTCTTGGGGGAGAGTGGCAACATGTGGACAATTATATCATAAAACTCTAATATGTCAAGTTTATTATATAAATTAACTCTAATATAGAATAAAACTAGGGTAAAAGTCTGCGATCAATTTTAGCAATATTAGCCAATAATAATAATCATGCCAAAGGCTTCAATTATGTTAATATTGAAATCGAAGTAACAAAATAATTATTTTTTTATCTTGAGGAGAAAACAAATATGATGAAGTATGACGGTCAAGAAATTGGTTCACCAAAATGTGGTATTACCCAAGTGTGTGTCGCAATGGCCATGTTAGCTGGTGCATTTCTAACTCTAATCATTATTGGCTTAGTAATGAACTATATGCCGGGCGTATAAGTCTTTACAAGCTTACAAATAAAAAGCGCACCAAATGGTGCGCTTTTTTAATGCTCAATCAAACGTCTAGAATTAATATCAAGACAAAACTTACAAAAACATTAGGCTTTTCAAGTATTTTGTTAAGATGATAAGCGAATGTAGATTAACTACACGACCGATTGAACGTAGAAAAAGATGAAGGAATATGGTGGCCACACCTAGAATTGAACTAGGGACACAGGGATTTTCAGTCCCTTGCTCTACCAACTGAGCTATATGGCCA
>JAQWRQ010000032.1 GCA_029243595.1 Gammaproteobacteria bacterium
AGCGCTGGTAAAGAATACGGCTACTATTTATATTTTGTTGTTTGAACTTTTTCAAGTTTCTCTAAGTTATAAAGGTGGTATGTTTTTTCGGTAATTTTTTAACTTATAGGAGACATCATGTCTACAACAGGAAAAGTCAAATGGTTTGACGCAAAAAAAGGTTTTGGTTTTATTGAGCAAGAGAGTGGTGACGATGTATTCGTTCACTTCCGTGCTATTCAAGGCGACGGCTACAAGTCACTAGAAGAAGGTCAAGAAGTTGAATTCGATCTAGAAGACGGCGCTAAAGGTCCACAAGCGGCTAATGTACATCCACAGTAATTTTTAATTAAATTATTGATAAAAACCCAGTCTAATCACTGGGTTTTTTATTGCCTAAAATTCGTTAAAATAAGCTTATGAAAACATTCTACTGGTACGACTACGAGACTTTTGGCATCAGTCCAAAAACAGATCGAATCTCACAATTTGCCGGTATTCGCACCGATGAAAATCTCAATATCTTAGATGAGCATATGTTTTATTGTAAGCCAACGCATGATTGCTTGCCGTCACCAGAAGCTTGTGCAGTAACCGGTATCAGCCCACAGATCTGTGAGCAAAAAGGCATGATTGAACATGCATTTATTCAGAAAATACACGCTGAGTTTTCAATGCCAAATACTTGTATTGTTGGCTATAACTCAATTCGTTTTGATGATGAATTCACCCGCCATACTTTATATCGAAATTTTATCGACCCTTATGCTTGGCATTGGAAAAATGGCAATACACGCTGGGATATTTTGGATGTGGTGCGTTTGTGCTATGCACTAAAAAAGGACGCAAGCCTAAAGTGGGTACACAACGAAGAAGGTAAGCCTGTTTTTAAACTGGACCAGCTTTCATTGGCTAACGGCATTGAACATGCTAATGCGCACGATGCGTTGGCCGATGTGCGTGCCACCATTGCGATTGCAAAAATTATTAAAGACACACAACCCCAGCTATTTGATTATGCGTTTAGCTTGCGCGAAAAGAAAACAGTCGAAGGTAAGATTCAATTATTTGAGCCGATGTTGCACACCTCTGGCATGTACCCTGCCACATTATCTTGTACGCGCTTGGCAGTCGCATTGGCTTATCACCCAGAATACAATGACCGAGCCATTGTATTTAACCTTGATCAAGACCCATCAATGCTTCTAGCAATGGATATTGAAGAATTAAAAACCCTGATGTTTACCAAACAGTCTGAACTACCAGAAGGGGTTAAGCGCTTAGATATTAAGGATTTGATTTTTAATAAAAGCCCAATGTTTGTGCCCAATGTTTATAAGCTCGATCCTAAAGTTGTGGCGCAACTGCAAATTGATATGGACACTTGTATGCAACGTTTGTCTTTTATTAAGGACAACCAAACTGCAATTAGTAAAATCGCTCAAGATCTTTATAAGAATGATCAAGAGCGTACTAAAACGACCGATGCTGATCAAGCGCTTTATGATGGCTTTATGGACAATGCTGACAAACGTATTGGTGATCAAATACAAATATTGGGCGTGGATGAATTAAAAGATTTTCACCCTAAGTTTAAAGATGAAAAACTCAGTACTTTGTTAATGCATTTTAAAGCCAGGAATTACCCTGAAATACTAAGCGAAGATGAAGCTGAAGATTGGTTTGAAACCGTACAAGGTAGAGTGCAGGCAGGTGAAAATGGTTATTTAAGTATCGATGAATATTTCCAGCGCATTAACACTATGCGCGAACAACAGCCTAATAAAGAAAAACTTTGGCGGCAGCTTGAAACTTATGGCGAATCTTTCTTCTAATTGTTTTAGCTCGTTTTGCTATTAATTTAATTATCGGGTATAATATTCGCACATTGAGGAAATCAACAAAAGAGAAGAATGAACGCCGAGACCCGTTTTGAAATGTTTGAAAGGTTATTGAAAAAGATACCTAATCCAACAACAGAGTTAAATTACACTACCCCTTTCGAATTGCTAGTTGCTGTTACATTATCAGCCCAAGCAACAGATAAAAGTGTCAATAAAGTCACAGATAAATTATTCCCAATTGCCAATACACCTGAGTCGATTTTTGAGTTGGGTGAAGACACATTAAGAGACACCATTAAGACGATTGGCTTGTTCAATTCAAAAGCCAAACACATCATTCAGCCTTGTAAGATTTTGATTGAAAAGTATGACTCAAACGTACCAGAGACTCGCAAAGAGTTAGAAGCCCTACCAGGTGTTGGCCGTAAAACTGCGAATGTGGTTTTAAACACAGCTTTTGGTCATCCAACCATTGCCGTTGACACGCACATCTACCGTGTGGCTAATCGTACAGCAATTGCCAGTGGCAAGACTGTACTAGAAGTTGAAAAGAAGTTGGTTAAATTCATCCCTGATGAATTTAGAGTACCTGCACACCACTTAATGATCCTTCATGGTCGCTACACTTGCAAGGCACGTTCACCACTATGTCCTGATTGTATCTTATTAGATCTTTGTGAATACGAAGAAAAAAATCTATAGTCACTTAGCTTTATAATAGGGCCTATG
>JAQWRQ010000046.1 GCA_029243595.1 Gammaproteobacteria bacterium
CAGAAAGTTTTTCAGCCAGTTCAACCGTTAGTGTTTTGGTTCTAGCAAAAATAATCATTGCATCAAATTCAGTCACTTCTAGAATCCTAGTCAGTGCATCTAATTTTTGGCTTAAACCACCAACAAGGCAATATTTTTGAGTGATTGTGGGCGCTGTTTCAGTTTTATTTTTAACTTTAACTAATTTAGGTTTGTTTAAAAACTGCTCGGCAACACGTTTGATAACATTCGGCATGGTTGCTGAAAATAACGCGATTTGACGTTGCTCAGGAATGCGCTCCATTACCCATTTGATATCGTCAATAAAGCCCATTTTTAACATTTCATCAGCTTCATCTAAAACGAATGATTTTAATTTATCGAGTTTTAAAGTGCCTTTTTTAATATGGTCCATGACTCGGCCTGGCGTACCAACAACACAATGCACACCGCGCTTTAATGGGCGCAATTGAATATCGTATGATTGCCCACCATAAATTGGCAATACATGAAAACCTTTTAAACCACGTGCATAAACTTGCACTGCTTCGGATACTTGAATAGCCAACTCGCGAGTCGGTGCCAAAATCAATATTTGAGGTGCGTTTAGACTAAGATCAATATTGTCTAGCAAAGGTAGGGCGAATGCTGCTGTTTTTCCGGTACCTGTTTGTGCTTGGCCAATAATATCTTCACCATTGAGTAGGTGAGTGATACATTGCTCTTGAATAGGTGATGGCGTTTCATAACCGATAGAATCTAATACGCTTAGAATCGAATCAGACAAGCCAAAATCACTAAATTTGGCTTGAGGTTTATTATCGGGTTTGTTATCGGTTTTATTTTCAGACATGGTCTTTTAGTCGCAGACAAAGACCGCAATTATACGCTAACTGACTTATATTAGTTTTTTATTATATAAATCAACTAGTACCACTTAATGGAACAGCCCATTGACGGAATTTGATCTTGTGGGCCTTGACCAGTTTTAGCGACTTGACTCATGGCTTCGAACAAATCACGTTTTACATCTGCTGCTGCAGATTCTTTGCGTGACGCATCAAGTCGACCTCGATATTGCAACTCTAAATTGGCATTATAGCCAAAAAAATCAGGCGTACAAACAGCGCCATAAGCTTTCGCCACTTCTTGAGTTTCATCGATTAAGTATGGAAATGGAAAATCCATTTCTTCAGAAATTTTTTGCATATTTTCAAAAGAATCTGCTTCGTATTCATCAGGGTTGTTTGACATAATAGCGACAGTGTTAAGCCCCATAGCTTTGAGCTCTTTAGTATCGCGAATAACACGATCAATAATAGCCTTAACATAAGGGCAGTGATTACAAATAAACATCACCAGCAAGCCATTTTTACCCTTGCAACTGTCTAAAGTGTGCATTTTCCCATCTACACCTTTGAGATTAAAGTTAATGGCGGGTGTGTTAAAGTCACAAACAGGGGTTTCAGTACTGACCATGGTTTTTCCTTGTGTTGTTTATTATGATTTTAATAGCGTTTGAATAATATGTCCTGCCATTATTAACCCAAAAATATTAGGCATATACGAGATGGCGCCATTTACCGCTCTAGGTCTGCCCGTAGGTGCGGTATCAATAGCCGTAATTTCTTGGTGAGGTAATGCTTTAATTTGTAACTCAGTAGAATGCACCACGGGAAATTTGAGTGATGCTTTAATGCGCCTAAGTTGCTTGCGCATCTCACGTGCTAAGGCGCAATTTTCAGTTTTATCCATGTGAGAGATCTTGACTTTGGTTGGGTCGAGCCGTCCGCCAGCACCCATACTAGAGATAATTTCCTTGCCAGATTTATTACAACTATCAATGAGTGCGGTTTTACAAGTAATTGCATCAATGCAATCGGCAACAAAATCTAGCTCCTCATCAATCGAAATTTCTTGAGCCTTACCTCGGTCGATAAATTCATTGCGTTTAATGATAATGGTATCGGGGTTGATGTCGTGCAATCTATCAGTCAAGACATCAACCTTTGGCAAGCCTAATGTTGAATTTAGTGCAACGAGCTGTCGGTTGAGGTCAGTTTTTTCTACCTTGTCAAAATCTATTAAAGTAAGGGTGCCAACACCAGCTCTGCACAGCGCTTCAGCACAAGCGCCACCCACACCACCTAGGCCAGCAATTAGCACATGGGATTCGGCTAATCGTGCCAGACCTTGTTGGCCTAATAATATTTCAGTACGTGCACAACTGCCGCTCATTATTTTAAGTTGAAAAGTGAAATGGCGTTATTATCACATTGTTGCACTACTTCTTCGACTGATATTTGTTTGAGATCGGCAATCTCTTGCACCACCAAAGTTAAATCATCAGGGTTAGGGTGGTCATCAGTTTCAATGAGGATAAATTCCAGCGGACAGTTTTTAACAATTTGTCGAATTTTGGTTGATTTTTGATTGATGATTTGCATGCCAAATCCTAAGTAGAATCCCATTCTTGTTAGTAATTGTGCTTGCTCTTCGCTGCCAGAAAATCCGTGAATTTCACCTTTAACTTTAGGGTGTTTTTTCAGAAGAAAAATCACATCTTCAGTAGCTTTGACAGCATGAATCACCACAGGCAAGTCGTATTTTTCTGCTATTTCTAATTGCGATACAAAAAAATTTAATTGAGTTTCTTTATCAACCTTTTTAATATAATCTAACCCGCATTCACCAATGGCAATCGGATTATTGCACTTAACCAAATATTCCAAATGATTTAAATCTTGTTGAGTGTGTATTTCTACCAACCAAGGGTGAATACCCAATGAAAAATATGGGTACATTTGCACATCAATCCAGTTTTGTTTGCCAATACTTGGCACAATAGCCACCGCATTCTCAGCAATTGCATTCATGTCGTCAAAATCTAGATGTGCGTGTGAATTAATCATATTTGTTAGATGTTATAATAACCGGCATTGATTAGGCTGTGTTTGGGATTAAGTTTTTCATACTAAAATTGCGTGATAAGCTTCCAATTAAATTAAAAAGTGATTATAATAGTCCGATTATTCTGTACGTAGATAGTATTAACAATTATGAAAACATTTAGCGCTAAAGCACATGAAGTAAAAAGAGACTGGTTCCTAGTGGATGCCGATGGCAAAACACTAGGTCGTTTAGCAACAGAGGTTGCTTCTCGTCTTCGTGGCAAGCACAAGGCTGAGTTTACGCCACACACCGATACAGGTGATTACATCGTTATCGTTAA
>JAQWRQ010000005.1 GCA_029243595.1 Gammaproteobacteria bacterium
CGTTTTTTACCTTTTTTCTGCTTATCAAGCAATTTACGCTTACGTGAGACATCACCACCATAACACTTAGCAGTTACATTCTTTCTCAGTGCTTTTACATTAGCGCGGGAAATAATCTTAACGCCAATACAAGCTTGAATCGCCACGTCAAACATTTGTCTTGGAATCAGCTCCTTCATCTTTTCAGCAATTTCTCTACCCTTGCGCACTGAATCATCTCGATGAATAATCAATGCTAAAGCATCTACTGGTTCTTGATTAATCATAATATCCAAGCGAATCAAGTCAGACTCTTGATAGCGTTCAAACTGATAATCCATTGAGGCAAAACCGCGAGAAACTGACTTAAGTCGATCAAAGAAATCAAGCACCACTTCATTGAGTGGCAATTCATAAACCAACTGCACTTGTCTGCCCATGTAAGTTAAGCTTTTTTGCATGCCACGTTTTTCAACACAAAGGCTAATGACTGCACCAACGAACTCATCTGTTACCAAAATATTGGCAGTGATAATAGGCTCTCTAAATTCAGCAATCGCTTGATTATCAGGCATTTTTGAAGGGCTATCTACATGATGAATATTGCCCTTAGTATCTAAAATTTCATATATTACTGTTGGCGCCGTGGTAATCAAATCAAGATCGTATTCACGTTCTAGACGTTCTTGAACGATCTCCATATGCAACAAACCCAAAAAACCAATACGAAAACCAAAGCCTAAAGCATCTGAGTTTTCAGGTTCGTATTGCAACGCCGCATCATTCAGGCGAAGCTTTGCCAATGCATCGCGGAATTTTTCATAATCTTCACCTGAAATTGGAAACAAGCCTGCAAATACTCTAGGCTGTACCGGTTTAAAACCCTCTAAAGGCTCGATTACTGGATTCTTAGCACTGGTAATCGTGTCACCTACTGGTGCACCATCAATATTTTTAATACTGGCAATTAGAAAGCCAACCTCGCCCGCTTTTAAGCTTTCGGTTTTTTCACGTTTAGGCGTAAAGACACCTACCTCATCAACCAAGTGCTCATTGCCATTTGAGAATATTTTGATTTTAGTTTTGGCTTTAATCTCACCATCAATCACACGAACCAGTGACACCACGCCTAAATAATTATCAAACCAAGAGTCAATAATCAACGCTTTAATGGGTGCATCAACCTTACCTTCGGGTGCTGGAATTTTTTCAACAATTTGTTCTAATATGTCTTCAATACCAATGCCAGATTTTGCACTGGCATGCACTGCGTCGTGTGCCTCAACACCGATGACATCTTCAATTTCATCCACCACACGCTCAGGGTCTGCTGCTGGTAGGTCAATCTTATTTAAGACTGACACTACTTCTAAGCCTTGATCAAGTGCGGTATAGCAATTAGCCACTGTTTGTGCCTCAACACCTTGCGAAGCATCAACAATTAACAAAGCACCCTCACAAGCTGAGAGCGAGCGAGAGACTTCATAAGAAAAGTCAACATGGCCTGGTGTATCAATAAAGTTCAGCTGATAAATTTCACCGTCTTTGGCTTTGTAATCGAGTGTTACACTTTGAGATTTAATCGTAATACCGCGCTCTTTTTCAATATCCATTGAATCCAGCACTTGGGATGACATCTCACGATCACTCAAACCACCACAAAACTGAATAAAGCGATCAGCAATGGTTGATTTACCATGATCAATATGAGCAATAATTGAAAAATTACGGATGTTCTTCATGGTAGTGATAAAATCAACATTTTAAACACGCCATTATACAAGCAATGAATAAAGTTCAACCCATTACCTGCACTGCGACTAGTAATTTAGACGTTAGCATTCCAGACACAAAAGGACGTAATATTGTTCTGTACTTCTACCCTAAAGACGCAACCCCAGGCTGCACCACAGAAGGTCAAGACTTTAGAGACAATCACCAAGCATTTGCGGATGCAAACTCAGTTGTATATGGCGCCTCGAAAGACGACATGAAGAAACACGAAAGATTCAAAGCCAAGCAAGCGTTTCCATTTGAACTGATTTCTGATGAAGACGGCGAGCTGTGTGAAGTATTTGGCGTATGGCAGTTAAAGAAATTCATGGGTAGAGAATACATGGGTATCGTACGCTCAACCTTTATCATCAGCCCTAATGGCAACATCCTAAAATCTTGGGACAAAGTCAGAGTTAAAGGGCATGTTAACGAGGTCTTAGAAGCCGTTCAGTCTCTATGATAAAATAAACCCTTTATTTAATATTTAAACATTGATCGTTATGAGTAAAGTTCAAACAACTAGCTGTAAAGCAACAAGCAATTTAAGCGCCAACATCCCTGATGATAAGGGGCGCAACATTGTTCTATATTTCTACCCCAAAGATGCAACATCAGGTTGTACGCTTGAAGGTCAAGATTTTAGAGATAATCACCAAGCGTTCATTGATGCTAATACTGTTATCTATGGTGTCTCGAAAGACGACATGGCCAGCCATGAAAAATTTAAAGCAAACCAATCGTTTCCATTTGAATTAATTGCTGACGAAAATGGCGCATTATGTGAAGCATTTGGTGCTTGGCAACTCAAGAAAAGAAATGGTGAAGAAAAAATGGGCATTGTTCGCTCAACTTTCATTATTAGCCCTGATGGTGATATCCTTAAATCTTGGGATAAGGTTGCCGTTGGTGGCCATGTTGATGAAGTATTGGCCGTCGTACAAGCACTATGAGTAACGTAGATTTTGACGAAGTTGATAAGTTTGCCCAGCTGGCTTCACGCTGGTGGGATAAAAACTCTGAGTTCAAACCATTACACGATATCAACCCTCTTCGCCTAAACTACATTAAAGAGCATTGCGATAACTCATTAAAAGACAAAGCTGTTTTAGATGTTGGTTGTGGTGGTGGTATCTTAAGTGAGTCTATGGCAGCTGAAGGTGCCAAAGTCACTGGTATTGATATGGCGGAAGCTGGGCTCGAAGTAGCCAAATTACACCTGCTTGAGTCAGGTTTTGATGTGGATTACCAAAAGATCCCCGTAGAAGAGTTTGCCGAAAAACACGCTGGAAAATTTGACATAGTCACCTGTCTTGAAATGTTGGAGCACGTTCCTGATCCAAGCTCTATTATTAAAGCTTGCGCCAAACTGGTCAAACCTGGTGGTCAGGTGTTTTTCTCAACCATTAATCGCAACCCAAAATCTTACCTATTTGCTATTGTTGGTGCAGAATACATTCTCAAACTACTCCCTCAAGGGACTCATGATTGGGATAAATTCATCCAACCTAGTGAGATGGATGAGTGGGCTAGAAACTCAGCGTTAACCCTAAAAGGCATGATTGGAATGACTTACAATCCTTTTACCAAAGTCTACAAATTAGAAGACGATGTCAGTGTTAATTACCTGTGCCACTACAGTAATTA
>JAQWRQ010000021.1 GCA_029243595.1 Gammaproteobacteria bacterium
CGAGAATTGTAAGTTTTTCCTGCGATTACTAATGGTGTGTCAGTCATGATAATTGGATTTTTATAATATGGCGGAGAGTGAGGGATTTGAACCCTCGATAGGGGATAAACCCTATACACCCTTAGCAGGGGCGCGCCTTCAGCCACTCGGCCAACTCTCCGTGAAAAAAATATTATACGCTAAAAACTTAAAATTCAAACAAACAGTTTGAATTGGTATTTAGAAACCGTAGTTGTATCTGAGTTTGACAGAGCCTGGGTCACTGCCTTTAAAATCTAGCACTCTGAGTCTAATTTTTCCCCAGTCACCTTCAAGTTTTATTTTTTCCTCTAAGGCTTGTAAGTTTTTTTTAGCATTTAGAATTGCCATCTCAGATTCATTCCATTGCTCATCACCACCTCTAGGCGTGCCTAACTTATGCTCTTGATAAAGCAATTGACTCCTAATATCTTTTGCCTCTATTTTAATATCAAAAGTATTCATGCCCATATCAAGCTGAGTTTCAAGCTCTAGTAAGTCATAACTAATAGTTTCGACATTATCTATAACAGAGTCGGATTGTGTTTTATTATCATCAGCAAACACATTGATTGACAATAATAAAATAAGAAAGATTAGGCTAGGTAATTTTAAAACCAATTGTAAAGGCCTAGTGCATTAACACAAACAAACACGGCGTTAAGTAATATTAAAGATTTGTCGTTATTTTTGGCGCCTTGGATAACCCAGCTAACAGCAGACACCATAAAAAATATATAACCAGTGAAGACTTCATTGATATTTAGCGCAACTAATAAGGCACCTGTTATGCCAGTAATCGTACCAAGCCAACCCCAAGTGTTATTCATGAATTTCAAAGTCGTGTGTGACAGTGGCAGTTTTGCCAAGCATGATAGAGGCGGAACAGTATTTATCAGCTGACAGACCAATTGCTTTACCTACTTTTTTCTCGTCTAAGTTAGTGCCTTCAACAACAAAATGAATATGGATTTTGGTAAATACTTTAGGGTGGTCATCTGCACGATCAGCGGTTATTTCCGCACGACAATCGCGCACTTCTTCGCGCATTTTTTTGAGCATGCTCAAGACATCAATCGTAGTACAACCGCCCATGCCGAGCAGTAACATTTCCATTGGTCGGATACCTAAATTTTTACCACCAACTTGTTCAGGGCCATCCATTACCACTGCGTGACCGCTGGCCGATTCACCGACCATCATCATCCCATCAACCCATCTTACTGTTGTTTTCATATTTAATTATCCTTTAAAAATCTCTTGTAGTGCAACGCCAGGATCATCTTGACGCATGAATGCCTCACCTACCAAGAAACTATAGACATCATGTTCATGCATAAAAGCAACATCTTTCGAGTTAAGAATGCCACTTTCGGTAATTACCAGCATGTCGTCTTTAATTTCACTTAGTAAATCAACCGTGGTTTGCAGTGAAACATCAAATGTACGTAAGTTACGATTATTAATACCAATCATAATCAGTGGCAGTTGAAGTGCGCGTTTTAGCTCTTCTGCGTTGTGTACCTCAATCAAAATATCCATATTGAGTTGCATCGCATGTTGCGCTAATATTTCCATTTCTCCATCACTAAGGCAAGCAGCGATAAGCAAGATGCAGTCAGCACCCATAACGCGCGCTTCCAATACTTGGTAGGGGTCAATGATAAATTCTTTGCGCAATATTGGTAGGGAAACTGCTTTTCTGACATCGATTAAAAATTGATCATCACCCTGGAAAAAATCTTTGTCAGTCAGTACTGATAAGCAAGCAGCACCGTGTGCCTCGTAACTTTTAGCAATTTCTACTGGATTAAAATTCTCACGTAAGACGCCCTTTGAAGGCGAGGCTTTTTTGATCTCTGCAATAATGGCGTTTTGCTTTAAATCTACCTTGTTTTTTAACGCCTGGTAAAAATCAATCGTTTCACGATTGTCATAAGCTTTTTTCATCAACTGATCGAAAGAGATGTTCTTTTTGCGTTCAATCACTTCTTGCTCTTTACGAGCAATAATTTTTTTTAGAATATCGGGTGTGTTTGTCATGATTAAGTATTTTAAAGGAATTGTATAACTTATAATTAAACTTATAACATTTTGAAAATAGGAATACATTATGAAATTATTAGATTTCGAAATTGGCATTGATCAGCCGTTTTTTCTTATCTCCGGCCCTTGTGTCATCGAGTCTGAAGCTTTGGCTATGGAAACAGCCGAAACATTGAAAAAAGTGACAGAAGAATTAGGCATTAATTTTATTTACAAATCTTCATACGATAAAGCCAATCGCTCAAGCACAGGCAGCTTTAGAGGTCTGGGTATTGAAGAGGGTTTAAGAATTCTTCAAAAAGTTAAGGATGAAATTGGTGTGCCAGTACTGACTGATGTGCATGAAGATACACCACTAGACGAAGTGGCTTCAGTGGTGGACATGATGCAGACACCTGCTTTTTTGGTGCGCCAAACCAACTTTATTCAAAATGTGTGTAAGCAAGGTATTCCAGTTAATATTAAAAAAGGTCAGTTTCAAGCACCTTGGGATATGCAAAATGTCGTAGATAAAGCGTTCGAGACCGGCAATAAATCAATTACCATTTGTGATCGTGGTACGTCATTTGGCTACAACACACTAGTGTCTGACATGCGTGGTTTATCAACTATGCGCTCCACTGGTCAGCCAATTGTATTTGATGCAACACACTCTGTGCAGCAACCAGGGGGTAATGGGCTTACTTCAGGTGGTCAAAGAGAAATGGTACCTGTGCTTGCGCGAGCAGCAGCTGCAGTAGGCGTATCGGGTTTCTTTATGGAAACACACCCAAACCCAGAAGTAGCACTTAGTGACGGCCCAAATATGATTCCAATTCACAAGATGGCTGAGATGTTAAAAGCCCTACAAGATATTGATAATATTACTAAACAAAACGGATTCTTAGAGGATCAATTATCATAATAAACAATGGAGTAATTAATAGATCTATTCTGCTAATTGCTCTGCTACTGATATCTTTTGGTAGTTTTGCTGGTAAGCCAGACTTATTTTTACTTAAAACTTACGACGACTCTAAAGAGGTTGTTGGCTGGGTGATGAGTGAAAAACTAGATGGCATACGTGGGTTTTGGAATGGTCAAGAGTTGCTCACTCGTGGCGGAAAGAAGCTGAACCCACCTAAATGGTTTATCCAAAACTACCCGCCATTTGCTATTGATGGCGAACTTTGGACCAAACGTGGTGATTTTGAAAATATTAGCTCAATTGTCCGTAGTACAAAATCTAAAGAGCGCTGGAAAAATATAACTCATTATGTTTTTGAAGTGCCAAATCAAACTGGCGGACTACTTGAAAGGTTATCTACTCTAAAGACTTATTTAGATAAAAACCCCATCCCTCATCTTCAAATTCTCAAACAAACAACAGTTAAAAGCAAACAGCATTTGCAAGATTTTTTACAACAAGTAGTCGGCGGTAAAGGCGAAGGTATTGTGGTTCGTAACCCTGACACCTTATATGAGACTGGCAGACTGTCTTCCGCACTAAAGGTTAAGAAGTATTTTGATACTGAATGCAGTGTGTTGGAGATTTTGCCGGGAAAAGGTAAATATCTTGGAAAAATGGGCTCTGTGCTTTGTCAAACTGAGGGTGGAAAACAGCTAAAAATCGGCTCTGGCTTTAAAGATAAAGACAGGAATAACCCGCCTGCTATTGGTAGTAAAATTACGTTTAAATATTACGGCTTTACCAAGAAAGGAAAATACAAGTATCCGGTATATTTAAGAGCAAGAAATAATTGATACAAATATTTAATTACATAAAATAAAAAATGATTAGAATTGCAGTTGTAGGCGCTTCAGGGCGCATGGGTCAAACGATTATTGAGGCGATCAGCCAAAATGATAAAGTTAGTTTGGGTGCTACATTAGACAAAGGCGATGATTTAAGCGCCGCACTAGATCAGTTTGACGTGCTGATTGATTTCACGCGCCCAGAGGCGACGTTAGAATATTTGGCTATTTGCCAAAATTCAGCCAAGGCAATGGTGATAGGTACCACGGGTTTTAGCGATGAACAACTACAAGTAATTAATAATACTGCCAATAATATGCCGATTGTTTTCGCACCAAATATGAGTGTGGGTGTGAATTTGTCACTTAAGTTATTAGACATGGCGGCGCGTGTGATTGGCGAAGATGCTGATATTGAAATTGTAGAAGTGCATCATCGTCATAAAGTGGATGCACCTTCAGGTACCGCATTAAAAATGGGTGAAGTAGTGGCGAACGCCCTAGGTAGGGATTTGTCTGAGTGCGCGGTATATGGCCGTGAGGGCATTGAAGAGCCGCGTGATCGCCAGACTATTGGTTTTTCTACCATTCGTGGTGGCGATGTAGTGGGCGAGCATACGGTTAGCTTTTTTATGGAAGGTGAGCGTGTTGAGGTTACTCATAAGGCTTCATCCCGACTAACATTTGCTAATGGTGCTGTACGTGCAGCGAGCTGGCTAAAAGGCCAATCTGCTGGGCTGTACTCTATGCAAGATGTACTAGATCTATAGGAGTTGAAAAATGCTGTACGCGGTTATCTCTCAAGATGTTGAAAATTCATTAGAAAAACGCATGGCTGTACGACCTGCGCATATCGAGCGTTTGAATAATTTAAAAAATGAAGGTCGTTTAATTTTGGCGGGCCCACATCCGGCGACTGATAACAATGAACCTGGTGAAGCAGGCTTTACCGGTTCATTAGTAGTAGCGGAGTTTGATTCGCTTGAAGATGCACAAGCTTGGGCAGATGCTGACCCTTATATGGCGTCAGGTGCTTATGAGAGTGTAATAGTCAAACCCTTTAAAAAAGTATTGCCATGAGTTTAATCTTCAAGCCATTATTCGAAAAAGAAAGCTCAACTTATACTTATTTGTTGGCAGACTCAAACACCAAAGAAGCGATTATTATCGATGCAGTTGATGAGACTCAGCAGCGCGATATTGGCCTGATTGAAGAATTAGGTTTAGATCTTAAATACATCATCGAAACCCACGTACATGCAGACCATATCACCAGCTCTTGCCCACTCAAGCAAAAATTTACCAATGCGCAAATTGTCCTTGGCGAATCTAACCCAGTTGCTTGTGCGGATGTTTTAATTAAAGGTCAAGAAACGCTTAAATTTGGCGATTATCAAATCACAGCCATGGCAACACCCGGCCATACGGATGGTTGTATGTCGTATGTGGTTGATGATAAGGTTTTTACTGGCGATGCGCTGCTAATCAGAAGTTGTGGTCGTTGTGATTTCCAAGGTGGGTCGGCGGACAAATTATTCGACTCTATTAAAAAAATATTCTCACTTCCTGATGAGACTTACGTTTACCCAGCCCATGATTATGGCGGTAGAACGGTCAGTACAGTTTGGGAAGAAAAGGCTTTTAACGAAATGATTGGTGGCGGTGTTGATAAGGTGGAATTTGTGCGTCGTGTAAATGCAATGGAGCTATCATTGCCAGCTAAAATTCATGTTGCTGTTCCGGCAAACCAAGTCTGTGGCTCTAAAATTATTTCAGAGTAATAACACATGGTTAATGGTTATTCGTTAGACCCACATCCTCGGGCGAATTTTGCCAAAGAAGAATTTGCCGTGGTGCGTATTCCACGTGTTAAGCGTGATCGTGTACCAGCTGCTAGTGTTGAAATCGTTGCTGATTTGGAAACAGCGATTGCACAAGCCGATCCTGATAATAAGTTTTATCCAGCCAAGGTGGTAGGCCCAGCCCGATCATCCGAAGGTACAATGCTGTACTATATTATCGATATCTATAGCGCGTCATGAAGTGGTTTACCCTTGTTTGTATTTTTTTGTCTTCGATTGTTTTTGCGGGTGAAGAGCTTGAAGTTGAGTTAAGTTCTGGCAATGTTATTAGTATTGATGCGTATGCATCAGACGGTGATACTTTATTTTTATACCTGCCTTCTGAGCGCGGATTTGGCAAAGGTCATGTACCAACCATGCAGCAATTAACCTTTGAGGGTTACGATGTTTGGGTGGTAGATTTGCACAGTAGTTACATGATTCCAAAACATCGTAGCAGTATTGGTCGATTTAATATTGATGATATTCTTGAATTGATTGATTATGCCAAACGTAAATCATTCAATAAAATATTCTTTCTAACATCAGGTCGGGGTGCGCAATTAGCACTTAAAGTTGCTTATGAGTGGCAGTTGAATAACCCAGAGTCAAGGTTATTAAAAGGACATATATTGCATTCTCCACATCTAATCGATGGAAAGCCTGATCTTGGCAAAGTAGCGAATTATGTTGATATTGCCAAGGCTAGTAATTTGCCTGTGTATCTATTGTTACCACAATTTGGCACAAAATATTTTCGCGGTGAAGAGATTGCCGCCCAGCTTGAAAAAGGCGGAAGTGCAGTATTTGTGCATCGTTTTAAAGGCGTACATGGCGGATTCCATATGCGTGATGTTAAAGACCTGACTAAAATTGATGTTAAAGCAAAAGATGGCTTGAGTGATACCTATCACCAAGCAGTACAATTAATGAGTACAGTCAATATTTTTAAGCCATTTACAGTGGATCAAAAACTTCAAAAATCATCCAAAGTAGTTTTTAGTGAGCCTGCGTTAAAGCCTTACAAAGGTAAGCAACGTATTCGATTAAGACTTAAAACATTCGATGATCAAATATTGGATATTAGTAGCTATAAAGATCAAGTTGTCTTGCTTAACTTTTGGGCCAGTTGGTGTAAGCCTTGCGTCAAAGAGATCCCTTCATTAATGCGATTACAACAGCAGTTTAAAGATCAAAGTTTTCAAATTATTACCATTAACGTTGGTGAATCAAAAAAAGACATGGTTGGTTTTTTGAAAAAAGTAAAACTTGAATTACCCATTATGTTGGACACAGATGGCCAAGCGGTAAAAAACTGGGGTGTATATGCATATCCTTCTAATTTTGTTCTGGATAAAGATGGCATTACTCGTTACGCTTATAGAGGCGCATTGGAATGGGATGCACCAGAAATCGTTAATACTATTAAAGCACTCTTGTGAAACAATACGACGTCATTGTTATTGGTGCAGGCGCAGCTGGCTTAATGTGTGCTATTGAAGCCAGTAATCGAGGCCGAAAAGTACTGGTTTTAGAGGGTAGTGATAAAGTTGGTAAGAAGATTCTAATTTCAGGCGGCGGTCGTTGTAACTTTACCAATCTGCATATTGATGCAGAATCTTACTTGTCTAAAAATCCACATTTTTGTAAATCGGCATTATCGCGTTACACGCAGTGGGATTTTATAGCGTTGATGGGCAAGCATAATCTTAGCTGGCATGAAAAAACACTCGGGCAACTTTTTTGTGATGACAAAGCACCAGCTGTACTAAATATGCTGCTTGACCAATGCAAGAGTGTAGGAATAAAGCTAGATTCAAAGGTCGATAGTATTAGCTTTAAAGACCAATACGTAGTGGTTGCAGATGGGCAGAAATACCATTCAGAGTCATTGGTGATCGCCACAGGTGGGCCTTCTATTCCTAAAATGGGCGCCACTGATTTTGGTTTACAAGTGGCTAGACAATTTGGTATTAAAACGGTTTCTTTTAGGCCGGCATTGGTGCCCTTTACTTTTCATCAGAATGACATTGATCGATACTTTAAAGATCTTTCGGGTCTATCGATTGACGCCTTAGTAAGTTGCAATGGACAAAGTTTTCGAGAAGGTGTATTAATCACTCATCGAGGTATTAGTGGTCCAGCAATTTTACAAATATCCTCTTATTGGTATAAGGGCGATGAAATCAGTGTTGATTTACTGCCAAACTTAGATGCCAGTGATTGGCTATTGCAAATGCAAGTAGATCGCGGAAAGGCAGAACTTAAAACCATTTTATCTAAGCTTTTCCCTAAGCGTTTAGCTGTTCGCTTGGCCGATACTTTAACTGATCAGCCCTTGTCAAGCATGCCTTTAGGTCAGATCAAGCAAAGTGATTTAAAAGCATTGGGTGCTACGCTGAATAATTGGGTGTTGCGTCCTAGCGGCACCGAAGGTATGCGTATAGCAGAAGTATGTACCGGTGGCGTCAATACAGATGAGCTATCTTCTAAAAGTATGGAAGTTAAATCACAAGCAGGCTTGTATTTTATTGGTGAAACAGTTGATGTTACCGGCTGGTTGGGTGGTTACAATTTTCAGTGGGCTTGGTCGTCAGGCTGGGCTGCCGGCCAAGTGGTGTAGGGTTTAGATAATTTCGCAAGCTTCATCAAAGCCTAAGCGCGGACTTCTCGGAAAAATTTGGGTTTTATCACCATAGCCTATACCACAAATAAAGATAGATTTGGTTTTACCATCTGGGAAGAATGCTTGGTCGAGCGTTTCCGCGTTAAAGCCGCCCATTGGGCCACAATCTAAACCAACTGAGCGCACTGCCATCATAAAATAAGCGCCTTGCAAAGTGGCATTCATTGAACCGACAGCGGTGATTTTGTCTGGCTTGCCTTCGTACCAACTTTTAGCATCGGTATGTGGAAATAGGTAGTCCAATTTTTCATAAAACTCTGTATCGTAACTAATAATAGCCACTGCTGGAGCACTCATTGATTTTTCAATATTACCTTCGTCCAAGTGTGGTTTTAGCTTATCTTTGGCTTCAGTAGATCGAATAAAGGTAATTCGAGCAGGGCAAGTGTTAGCAGCAGTTGGGCCGAATTTCATCAGTTCATAAATTTGGTTAATTTGATCTTCTGAAATATCTTGATCTAGCCAGCCATTGTGACTTCTGGCTTCTCTAAATAAAGTGTCTAGAGCGTCATCTGTAAGCATTAAAATATCCTAAATAGGTTTGTAAAATTATTATGCTAGATTATATATTTTTTGATTCGAAACTCTCAGGAAAATTTAAAGACCATTTAACAAAGGTGGGAATAGAATTTGAACGCGAAGATGATGAAGGCTTTGGTTCAGTTCAAGGCGAGATTGTTTCAATTTCTGATGAGACTAGTGATAAGATATTAGAGGAATTACAAGATTTGTATGATGACCTTCAGGATGAGCTTGAGGCTTTGTTAGAACAATCTAGCGATGCGCTAATGATGAATGCAGCTGGCATGGAGGTGAAGCTTAAAGATGGTAGGCTATGTACACTGAGAGTGTCACCAGATGTTGTTACTAAAATTTTAACTGTGTTAGAATTTGATGAATTACAAGCGTTTATAGATAATATCGCTAGAAGTGTAGAGGAGCCAGATAATGGCCATTTTTGCCACAATGTGAATAAGGATTAACATGAATAAAATTACTATTATCGGTTCAGGTTTTGCAGGTTTGACAGCTGTTAAAACCCTTCGAAAGAAAGACAAACAATGCGAAATAACCTTAATATCTCCTAAGGCAGAGCTGGTTTATATGCCAAGCTTAATCTGGATTCCATCAGGTGCTGCGAGCAAAAAAGACATTGTTGTGCCTTTGGATAATTTTTTCAAACGTATGCAAGTTCATCATGTTGCTAGCGAAGTAACAGGTATAGAAGAAGGCGGTCGTAAGGTGATCACACCGATTGGCCTGTATGAGAATGACGCACTGATTGTTGCTTCAGGTGGACGATTTATTAAAAAATTACCAGGTATTGAACACGCAATTACCCCTTGTGAAGGCTTGAGTGCTGCTGAGGCAATCCGAGATCGTGTTAAATCAATGGATGGTGGTAATATCGCCATTGGATTTTCTGGTAATCCAAAAGAGTCAAGTGCAATGCGTGGTGGGCCAATGTTTGAGTTTTTGTTTGGGCTTGATACTCAGCTACGTTCTGAGGGGCGACGCGATAAATTTAACCTTACCTTTTTTACTCCTGCAGAAAAACCCGGTGCACGCTTAGGTAAAAAAGCAGTAAAGGGTTTATTGGGTGAGATGAAAAAACGCGATATTGCCACGCATCTT
>JAQWRQ010000035.1 GCA_029243595.1 Gammaproteobacteria bacterium
GCTCCAGCAAAATAATTTAATTTATTTTTGCTAGAAAAAAACCAGCACTTGTTGCTGGTTTTTTTTCGTCTGATGAAAATTATTGGTTTATAATGGCCTTTCATTTTTTTAAATATACAGAGGAGAGCAAGATGAAAAAAATTATTACAGTTTCACTATTGACCCTAGCATTAAACGCAACGGCAGGCTGGGGCGGCAACAATACACCTTGGGGTAACAACGGTTTTAATAATGGCCCATGGGGCGGTTCTAACAATAACAATGGCATTATTGCTAATAACCCATATTCAATGTTCACACCAGATTGGTTTAGTGAAGAAATGGATGACATGATGGATGAGTTTGATTCAAATAACAGTGGCCCTTGGGGTAATAACACACCTTGGAACAACAACAATTTCAACAATGGTCCTTGGAACAACTCTAACTTTAACAATGGCCCATGGAATAATTCTAATTTCAACAATGGTCCTTGGAGAGGTCAAACCGGCCCTTGGAACAACAACTCTTTTAAAAACGCCCCGTGGAGTAACTACGGTTATAACAGAGCTATTCCTACAGCTGCAGATACTGGCGCAAAATAACTCAAAAAAACAAATCGTTTGATATCGAAAAAGCCGGCTTTATGCCGGCTTTTTTGTTGCTAAAATACTTTAAAACAATTTGTAAAATTTATCAAAGTTTTTGGAGATATTCTTAACCTAAATGTGGACCTACATACTCAGACGTGCGTTATATAGTATTCCTATTTTATTAGGCGTTAACCTGATTACATTTTTATTGTTTTTCATGGTTAATACACCTGACGATATGGCGCGTATTCAACTAGGCGCAAAGCATGTCACGCAAGCTGACATTCACACCTGGAAAGAAGAAAAAGGCTACAACAAACCTTTGTTTATTAATGCCGATCAATCAGGTTCAGCAATACTGACAGACACCATTTTTTATCAAAAATCCATCCCGTTATTCCAGCTTGATTTTGGTCATTCAGATTCAGGCAGAAACATCAATAAAGATATTAATGAGCGCATGTGGCCATCACTGGCATTGGCGATCCCATCCTTTATTATCGCGCTGATTACCAACATCGTATTTGCCATGTGGATGGTAATGTTGCTCGGCACTAAATTAGAACGAATGAGTCTGATTTTCACTGTTGCACTGATGTCCATTTCAGGGCTTTTTTACATTATTATTGGTCAAAAAGTTATTGCCGGTATGTGGCATTGGTTCCCTGTTTCAGGCTATCAAGATGGCTTTGAGTCTTGGCGTTTTGTTATGCTACCAGTGCTCATTGGTGTGGTTGCTGGGCTTGGTGCAGGGGTTAGATGGTATCGCTCAATATTTTTAGAAGAAATCAACAAGCCTTATGTTAATACCGCTCGTGCCAAAGGCCTTAGTGAGCAACAAGTATTGTTTAAACACGTACTAAAAAACGCCATGATTCCCATTCTAACCGGTGTAGTCGTGGTGATTCCATCGTTATTTATGGGTAGCCTAATTATGGAAAGCTTCTTCTCTATCCCAGGCTTAGGTAGCTACACCATTGATGCAATTAATTCACAAGATTTTGCCATTGTGCGCGCCATGGTGTTCTTGGGTTCAATTCTTTATATTGTTGGTCTATTATTAACAGACATCTCCTACACTTGGGTTGATCCTAGGGTGAAGTTCAAATGACATTCATCTGGCTTTGGACTGACTTCTTGCTATGGGTGTTATTCGCCTTGAGTATGGTTGCTGTTGTGAA
The DNA here is from genome assembly GCA_029243595.1 of Gammaproteobacteria bacterium. Taxonomy (GTDB): domain Bacteria; phylum Pseudomonadota; class Gammaproteobacteria; order PS1; family Pseudothioglobaceae; genus Thioglobus_C. The sequence continues at coordinate 1,754 of JAQWRQ010000035.1, forward strand.
AATACGTGGCAACGAATTATTACGACAAAAATGGCAAAAAATCTTTGCCCAGCCTTTGGCGTTATCTGCCTTTATTGTCTTTGCATTTTATATTTTAATCGGCCTGTCAGACTCTATTCATTTTAGGCTTGATAACAATACTACAACTTACAGCGTGCTGGATAGGGTGCTATTACCCGCATTAGAGGCCGAAGAAAAAACCTACTCCACGCCACTGAATTTTGAGCAATTTTCTAAAGAGTATTTAGATAATGGCCTTCGTGGACGCGTACATCTAAATTTAGTGTCAGATGAAATCACCAATGCTAGCGACAACACCAAAAACCTGTTAGGCATTAGTGCTAATGCACTGTTTTATGCAGCTGGTATTTTTATAGTGTTTATTTTGTTTTTAGAAAAATTCACCGCCATTAATACTAAAAATAACCGATCAGCTTTCATGACTATTTTTGCGTTAATATTCTTCTGTACTTGGGTAGCGCTACTCATGCCAAATTATCACATTTTAGGTACTGATAAAGCCGGCATAGATGTCTTTTACAAAGCAGTTAAGAGTATTCGCACCGGCATGATATTTGGCTTATTAACTACGCTTTTAGCTTTACCACCCGCTATCATCCTAGGGTTGATGGCAGGCTATTTTAAAGGCAAAACTGATGATGTTATCCAATACATCTATACCACTATTAATGCCATTCCAGGCATCTTGCTTATTGCTGCTTTAGTGTTGATTTTGCAAGTATATATGGATGAACACGCTTCTGATTACGCCTCTGCTTTAGAGCGTTCAGACCTTAAATTATTACTACTTTGTGTGATTTTAGCACTCACTTCATGGACGGGTCTATGCCGCTTAATCCGCGCTGAAACTCTCAAACTCTCAGAGCTAGAGTTTGTCCAGGCTGCCAAAGTATTCGGTGTTAGTAATGTTAAAATTTTATTCAACCATCTTATGCCAAATGTTATGCACTTAGTGCTAATCTCAATCGTGCTTGATTTTTCAGGTTTGGTGCTAATTGAGGCGGTACTGTCGTATGTCGGTGTGGGTGTCGATGCCACCACCATGAGCTGGGGTAACATGATCAATGCTGCTCGCCTAGAACTTTCAACTGACCCAGTTGTATGGTGGCCGCTAGCTTCTAGCTTTATCTTTATGTTTATCTTGGTGCTCAGTGCCAATCTATTTGCCGATCGTGTGCGTCAAGTGTTTGATCCAAAAGGGGACGACAATGCCTAAAACCTTATTAAATGTTGAAAATCTATCAATTTTCAGCAAATCACAAAAAATCGTAAATAATATTAGCTTTAGTATTAACGAGGGTGAAATCTTCGCTTTAGTGGGTGAATCAGGCTCTGGAAAGAGCCTAACCGCCCTAAGTATTGTTGATTTACTCGCTAAAAACCTCAAAAAGAGCGGCAATATCACCTACCAAGATGCTAATTTAAATCATTCGCAAAATATCCAAAATTTTCGTGGCTCAGAAATCGCCTTTATTTTTCAAGACCCAACCAACAGCCTAAACCCTATTATGACCATTGGCGAGCAAGTAGATGAAGTGCTCGCCTTACATACCAATTTAGCCAAAAAACAGCGTAAATCGCGTGTTTTGGATCTTTTTAACCAAGTTGATCTAGATACCAGTGTGCAAATGTACGCTCGTTACCCTCATCAAGTATCTGGCGGGCAAAAACAACGCGTGATGATTGCCTGCGCACTCGCCGGCGGCGCCAAGCTACTGATTGCTGATGAGCCAACCACCGCACTTGATGTCACCACACAAAAACAAGTGCTTGAATTATTATTAGCGTTACGAAAAAATCAGAAATTATCGATATTGCTTATCACCCATGATTTATCCGTAGTCAAGCTCATGGCGGACAGGGTGGCAGTCATGCATCAAGGCGACATCATTGAAAACCGCGATAAAGCTGAGTTTTTCCAAAACCCTAAAGAGGATTATTCTAAAGAGCTTTTAGTTTCTTTGCCAAAAGGCACTCGAGACCAAACCTTTGGTGATGTACTTATTAAGGGTGATGAAGTTAAAGTTTATTTCCCGATTAAAACCGGCCTATTGCAGCGTACTACCGATTATGTCAGAGCCGTAGATGAGATTAACTTTGAATTAAAACAAGGGCAAAACCTAGCCATTGTTGGTGAATCTGGATCTGGTAAAACCACACTGGCCAAAGCCATTATGCGCCAGTTAGACTTGTTTGATGGTCGTGTTAGTATGGATAGCAAAGCGATTAAAAAATACGATCGTAAGTCATACGCTGCCAAGGTACAAATCGTCTTTCAAAATGTTACGTCAAGTTTTAACCCGCGCATGCGCATTTCACAAACTTTACTCGAAGGCTTGCAAGCGCTTAACCCAGCTCAAGCAAATACTGCTTTTTTAGCTGAGTTGTTGCAAGAAGTAGAATTAGATTCTGAACTCATGTATCGCTATCCACACGAGCTTTCAGGTGGGCAATTACAGCGCTTATCCATCGCTAGAGCGATCAGTGTTAACCCGCAAGTGATTATTTGTGATGAACCCACCTCGGCACTCGATGCCACGGTTAAAGTGCAAATACTCAACTTATTGTTACGCCTACAGCGTGAGAAGGGCATTAGCTACATTATCATTACTCATGATATCTCGATTGTTGATTATTTTGCCGATCATGTGATTGTGATGAAGCGGGGCAAGGCATTAGAAAGCGGTGTTACACAAGACATTCTTGCCAATCCTCATAATGATTACACCAAAGCGCTTTTGTCCTCAGTACTAAATTAAGGTAAAATTTCGCACTCAAATTAACCATTTTTAAAATCAGGATTAAGTATGAGTGAGCATTGTATTTTTTGTAAATTAAGAGA
>JAQWRQ010000039.1 GCA_029243595.1 Gammaproteobacteria bacterium
ATTACAAAACATCAATATTTTGCCAAATATTCATTATCGACCATCAAAAGAGCAGTAGGTGTTCTTTTGGCTAATGACATCATTAGTGCCAACCAATCAAGTGTTGACAGACGTGCAATGATCCTAACTTACAACAAGTAAGTACCCGTAAAAATCAAACATAAAATACCAATCGCCTAAAGGCGAAAGGTTTATTTGTAATAAGAAAAAGAGTCATATATATGGAACAACATAAGCCCTTGATTATTAATAATTTAATTGCTTTTTTGGCGATTTTTCTAGCCTCTATTACCATGAAATACCTTTCAGGCTTTGATGCAGAAGTTGGTTCATACTTATATTTACCAATTGGGGCAAAAATTCTAGTGTTTTTATTGTTTGGACGTCACGTCTTGCCAGGAGTGATGGCCAGCTGTATTTTTTGTGGCGTTGTTTTATTTGACGCTTGGGGTGGGAACTTTGCTTGGGGTGCTATCGGTGCTATTATGGGTGCAATCGCTCCACTGGCTTCAATGTGGTTTATACAAAAACTTAGAATGGTAAACTTTTCCAACCTTGCTAGTATTGATTTCAGACACATCTTATTCCTAATTTTCTTTACTGCGATCATTCATGCACTTTCAAGATTCGTGATTTATGCCAAGAGCGAAGTATTTAGTATCAACCCAATAGATTTTCTTTCGCATTACCTTGTAGGCGACATGATTGGTGGTATTGTGGTAATTTGGACCGTTCTAAAAATTCTTCCTTACTTTATTTCTGTCTCAAGACTAGGCAAAGCCTAGTTATCTACCCTATTTTGGTATATATCTTTGTCTATAGATATAACCTATAATTTATAAATGAATATTAAACAATTTATATCGCACTTTCTTATCGCACTGATGATGGTGTTATTGTCTAGAGTGCTCATTTCTGGTCTTGATAGTCCAAACTTTGTTATTGGAAACTATTTGTGGCTACCAATTGGTGCGGCTATCTTGTCCTACCTGTTATTCGGTTTTAAAGTTTTTCCTGGTGTGTTGTTGGGTTATTTGATTGCCGAGGTGATTATCGAGGGCAGTATAGCTGATATTAGCCAAAGAGAGTTTTTAAGCCGAACGATGTCAAGCTTAGCGCCGATCATAGCAATCAGCATTATGCGTGTATTTAGTTTGTCTAACTTTTTTGATGAAGACAAAATCAACATTGGCCATATTGTATTCTTAGTATTGCTCTCAGCAGTGATTAGCACACTGTTAAAAACCTTCTTTGTGTATCAAACAGCCGAAAAATTCTTAGCCGATCCAGTTGGTCATATTGGCTCTTACTTAGTCGGTGACATGATTGGTGGCATTGTCTTTATTTATATCGGTATTAAGGTTTTTTCTGCATTCTTTGCTAAGAAATAAGTTAGTTTAGCTTTTTTAGCAAATTTTCAACCAACTCAATACGCTCTATATCTTCCGGCATGGTTTGCTTGATAATCAACTGGTTTTGACCCTTTAATTGATAGGTTTGGGGTTGTTTTTGCACTAAATTGATGATTTTTATCGGTTCAACCGTGGTTTTATCGGCAAAAGTGAGGTGTGCCTTGTCATCATAGATTGAAATTTTATCAATTCCGATTTTTTCCGAAAAAAGTTTTAACTTCGTGGCGGCAAATAAGTTTTTGGTTGAATCCAGCAACAAGCCAAAACGATCAATCATCTCGATTTGTAAGTCTTTTAGTTCGTCGTTATTTTTGGCATTGGCAATACGCTTGTACAAGACCAAGCGTTCATGCACATCACCAAGATAAGTTTCAGGAATGATACAAGCAAGGCCCGTATCAATTTCAATTTCATGGTTGATAGGATCATCGAGGTTGATTTTTCTGCCGGCGCGCATCGCATCAACGGTACGTTTGAGTAGGTCGTGATATAAGTTAAAACCAATTTCACTAATTTTTCCTGATTGGTTGTCACCAAGTAAATCACCCGCGCCACGGATTTCTAAATCATGATTGGCGAGCATAAAGCCTGCGCCTAATTCTTCTAAAGATTCAATTGCATCTAAGCGTTTTTTGGCATTAGCACTGAGTGCTTGGTGTGACTTAATTACCAAGTAAGCATAAGCTCGATGGTGTGAACGGCCTACACGGCCACGCAGCTGGTGTAGTTGTGCCAAGCCAAAGTTTTGTGCGTTATTAATAATGATGGTGTTGGCATTAGGGATGTCAATACCAGTTTCAATGATGGTGGTGCACACCAATATTTGAAAACGACCATGGTAGAAATCACTCATGATGTGCTCTAACTCACGAGTTGGCATTTGACCGTGAGCAATGCGCACATGAATATTTGGCATTAAGGTTTTTAAGTTTTCTGCCATGTTGTCGATTGAGTCGATGTCATTATGCAGGACAAATATCTGGCCACCACGATGTAACTCTCGAGAACAAGCCTCTTTGATGGTGTCGTCATTCCACTCATTAACAAAAGTCTGAATTGCACTTCTTCCTTGGGGTGGCGTAGCAATGATAGATAGCTCTCTGAGTGATCCAAGCGCCATGTTGAGCGTGCGTGGGATAGGTGTGGCGGTCATGGTAAGGATGTCGCTTTGGCCTCTAAGTTTTTTTAATGACTCTTTTTGTTTGACACCAAATCGATGCTCTTCATCAATAATCACCAATCCAAGTTGTCGGTATTTAATACTGCCTTGAATAAGCTTATGTGTGCCAATCACGATATCAATTTTTCCATCAAGTAGTTTTTGCTTGATGTGTGTTTGTTCTTTAGGTGTTTGAAATCTTGAGAGTGCAGCAATTTCAATAGGGTAATTAATAAATCGATCTTTAAATGATTGCAAATGTTGATTAGCCAAGAGTGTGGTGGGCACCAATATTGCCACTTGTTTGCCAGACTCTACTGCTAAGAATGCAGCGCGCATGGCGATTTCAGTTTTGCCAAAGCCGACATCGCCACACACGAGTCGATCCATCGGCCGCCTGGATTGCATGTCAGCCAACACTTCACCCATGGTCTTGAGCTGGTCTGGTGTTTCTTCAAATGGAAAATTTGATACAAAAGAGGCGTAAGCATCACTTGGCTCTGGGAAAGCAAAGCCAGTTTGTGATTGACGCTTAGCGTAAATCTCTAATAATTCAGCAGCGATATCATGTAAAGCTTCATGTGCTTTATGCTTAGCCTTGCTCCACTGATTGGTACCAAGTTTGTGTAGTGGGGCAATATCAGGCGATGCACCAGAATAGCGAGAGATCAAATTTAGCGAGGTCATCGGCACCATAAGCTTAGAGCCGTTAGCGTATTCCAACATCAAGAAGTCTTGCGCTAGATCATCAAAGGTTTGTGTTTTTAAACCTAGATAACGACCCACACCATAGCTCTCATGTACAATCGGGTCACCAATTTTTATCTCTACTAGTGATTTAATTGCCTCATCAAAATCTTTGTGTTTTGCACGACGACGTCTTTGTTGCTTGACCACATCAGCGCCAAATAAATTAACCTCAGTGATAACAGCAACGTCTTTTGTAAGCATGCCATCACTAAGGTTGGCATTGGTGATGTAGAGTCTTTGTTCGCCTTGTGTGAATGCTTGCCAATGGTCAATATTGATTGGCGCCAAATCGTGGTTATTAAGTAGATCGGTTAGTATGCTTTGTCGTCCTTCTGACTCACAGACAATGAGCACTTTCCCTTTGAATTTTTTAGAAAAATTTAAAAATTTTTCCAATGGGTGCTTAGCTTGAGCATCAATATTTAAAGGTGGCAAGAGCTTGCTAGCAAAGTTTAGCCGCCCGGCTTTATCTTCTAATTTCGATGCGCCAATGACCAGTTGTTGTCGTTGTTTAATCTGAGTAAATAATTGCTCTTTATTTAAAAATACTTGCTCTAGTAGTAGCGGAGGCCTATCTAGATTACGATTTGCCTGTTGGTGTCTGTTGTGAATTTCAGCAAAGGTTATGTCGACTAGATCACTAAAGCCTTGATAATGAGCGACAATGGTGCTGCTTGCTAAGTAATCAAATAAGGTGTTGGTATGCGTAAAAAATAAAGGTGCGTAGAACTCAATGCCACCAGGTAGGCGTGATTCACTGACTTCGGTATAGATAAAGTCATCCGTTTTTCCAAAAACCTTTAGATAATTTTGTTTAAAAATCTCAAGACTTTCTGCATCCGTTGAAAACTCCCTGGCTGGCAACAGAGATAGGGCGTTAGTCACATTGACTGATCGCTGTGTTGAAGTGTCAAAGGTGCGAATAGAGTCAATTTCTTGATCGAATAAATCAAGCCGATAAGGAGACTTTGCCCCCATTGGATAAAGATCAATTAGTGATCCTTTAACGCTAAATTCGCCATGCTCCATCACCGTAGTGACACGGTTATAGCCAATTTTAAGTAATTTTTCAGCAAAGCTATGCATGTCGATTGCATCACCTATTTGTAGGCTAAAACTGTATTTTTGACTAAACTCTAACGGACACAGTTGTTGAGATAAAGACTCTAAAGTGGTAACAACAATGCCCTTGGATAGGCTTGGCAGCTTGGAAAGTGTACTTAAACGGCTCGACGTAATATCTGGATGCGGGGAAAAATGGTCAAAAGCTAATACTTCCCAGTTATCAAATTTGAGAATATCTAGGCCATCGTTATAAAAATTGAGAGATTTGACCAACTGATCAAAATGCACAATATCGTTGGCAATGATCAAAACCACTTGATTTTGTGCTTTGGCAAATTCAATCAGCGCGAGCGCTTGTGCACTGCCGTAGAGCGAACCCCAATAAAATTTCTGTCCAGATTTAAATGGTGCAGAGTCCTGCAGATAGAGTTGTGGCATTACTGGTTTTCTAGGATATCCACACCTTCATTTTCTAACATTTTAATGAGTTGAATCAGCGGTAAGCCAATTAGCGTGTTTGGGTCATCTCCCTCTAAGCGTTCAAAGAGACTAATACCTAATGCCTCAGATTTAAAACTACCTGCACAGTTGTAAGGTTGTTCTTTTCTTAGGTAGTTGTCAATTTGTTTGATGGTTAAAGTTTTAAAAACAACTTTAAATGTTTCCACAATTGTTTGAATATTGTTGGTATCTGTATTTAAAAGTGTCAAACTTGTAACAAATGTCACTGTATTTCCTGAACTTTGCTGAAGTTGTTTGATGGCATCTTCATGCGACTGTGGTTTGGTTAATATCTCATCGTCGACTTGTGTGCCACTACCCAGCGTAGCTACTTGGTCTGAGGCGATGATCAGCCCGCTTTGGGTTTTGGCAACCTCAGCTGCTTTTTCTTGTGCTAGTCGATACACTAATTGCTCTGGTGTTTCGCCATCAACACGTGATTCGTCAATATCAGGCGCATGTGTTAAAAACTCTATTCCAAGTTTAGCAAGCAATTCTTTTCTAAAAGGTGAAGATGAGGCAAGAATTAATGACACGAGTGATTCCAGTATTTGTAAAATAGGATTCATTTTACTTTATTCGAACTTCTTCTATGCGATTATCAATTATTGTAGCAATGGACGACAATCAGCTGATTGGCAAAGATAATGCTTTGCCTTGGCATTTGCCAGCAGACCTAGGTTATTTTAAAAAAACCACGACTGGTAAAACGGTATTGATGGGGCGTAAGACTTATGAATCAATTGGCTTCCCACTGCCAAATCGTCGTAATGTGATCGTGAGTCGTAATACCGATTTTAAGGCCGAAGGCTGTGAAGTGGTAGGCAGTATTGATGCAGCACTTGAGCTATCTAAAGCCGATGATGAAGTGATGGTCATGGGCGGCGCTTCTTTTTATGAGCAAATGCTGCCGAGTGCTGATCGGCTTTATATCACACAGATTGAAGGTGAGTATGAAGGTGATGCGCATTTTCCAAAATTTGATCGCTCTGAGTTTAGCGAGATCAGTCGTGAATCACACGAGCCAGATGAAAAAAACCAACACAGGTATCATTTCACCATTTTAGAAAGGAATTAACCATGTTAAAAATTATAGTTTTGTCATTATCAATGTTGCTACTCTCTAGCTGTGTGCTCACTAAAGTGGTGACTGTGCCAATGCGTATCGGCGGCGCTATTATTTCAGTGATACCTGGTGTGGGTGATGGCATTGATGCTGCTATTGACGAAACAGCTGATGTGATTGACGCTATTCCGATTTAAGTCTGTACAAATTAGTGATTAAAAAAAGCTATATCAATAGCCTTTTTATTGGATCAATTTTTGTTTTGTTGTAAGACGCGTTTAAAGTCTTTAGGCATCACTTTAATGAAGTGTTTAAGCTCTTCATTAAAGTTATCAACAATACGCTGTGCAACAATAGAGCCTGTAAATTTCGCATGGTTTGACACATATTGATAAAGCTCTTTTTGTGCATCATCATCCATCGGATCAAGATCGACCATAATCGGGTTGACCATAGCCTCAAAGGTATTATTCGGGTTATAAATGTAAGCGATTCCGCCACTCATGCCAGCGCCAAAGTTACGACCAACTTCACCAAGAATAATCGCACGACCACCGGTCATATATTCACAACCATGATCGCCCACACCTTCGACCACAGCAACCACACCTGAGTTACGTACACAGAAACGTTCAGCCACACGGCCTGAGAGGTACATTTCACCTCCAGTTGAACCGTAGCCACAAACATTGCCAGCAATAATTTGTTCGTCTGATTTAAAGGTAGAATTTTTTGGTGGGTAAACAATCACGCGACCACCAGACAAGCCTTTGCCGACATAGTCGTTGGCATCGCCTTCGACTTCTAAGGTAATGCCCTGTGCTAGAAATGCACCCAGAGATTGACCAGCAGAACCTTTGAAATTAATATGAATTGAGCCTTCATCTAAGTTATTACTGCCACGGGCTTTAACCACGTGCGAAGACAGCATTGCGCCAACGGCACGATCTACATTGGTAATGATCGAATCAAACTGTACAGATTCGTTACCTTCGATAGCAGCTTTTGATTGCTCGATTAAGCTGTTGTCAAGTTGTAGTTCTAACTGGTGATCTTGCAAGATGCTTTGATATGTACCAGTGTCTGCATTTGGTTTATTCGCCGGTGTTAATAAGGCATCTAAATTGATCGAGCCTTGCTTCCAGTGATCAATGGCTTTGTCCATTTCCAGCATATCAACACGACCAATCATCTCGTTCACGGTTTTGAAACCAAGATCTGCCATGATCAAACGTAACTCTTCAGCCACCATGAATAAGTAGTTGACTACGTGCTCTGGCTTGCCAGTAAATTTCTTACGCAGTTCTTTATCTTGTGTTGCAATACCGACTGGACAAGTATTTAGGTGACACTTGCGCATCATGATACAGCCCATAGTAACGAGTGGTGCAGTTGAGAAACCAAATTCTTCAGCACCAAGCAAAACACCAATCGCAACATCACGGCCAGTTTTTAGCTGACCATCAGTTTGAATTACCACGCGTGAACGTAAGTCATTCATAACCAGAGTTTGATGGGTTTCAGCTAGGCCTAGTTCCCACGGCAAGCCCGCGTGTTTGATAGAAGTTAGTGGCGATGCACCCGTGCCACCATCATGACCTGCAATAACGATATGATCTGATTTTGCTTTGGTTACGCCGGCAGCAATCGTGCCAACACCGACTTCTGCAACGAGCTTCACACTAATACGTGCAGCAGGGTTTGAGCGCTTAAGGTCAAAAATAAGTTGTGATAAATCTTCAATAGAATAAATATCATGATGTGGTGGTGGTGAGATTAAACCTACACCTGGTGTTGAATGACGGATCTTAGCGATGCCCTCATCAACTTTAGTACCTGGTAATTCACCACCTTCGCCTGGCTTAGCACCCTGCGATACTTTAATTTGAATTTCGTCGGCATTATTAAGATAATCAATGGTAACGCCAAAACGACCAGAAGCCACTTGTTTGATGGCACTTCGACGTGAATCACCATTAGCATCTGGGGTCCAGCGCTTAGAATCTTCACCACCTTCACCGGTATTTGATTTACCACCTAGGCGGTTCATGGCAATGGCTAGAGATTCGTGCGATTCTGCAGAGATTGAACCAAAACTCATGGCGCCAGTGGCAAAACGTTTGACAATTTCTTTGACATCTTCAACTTCGTCAATTGAAATTGGATTACCTTGTTTGAATGACATTAAGCCGCGTAGTGTGCAGTTGCGTGTACCTTCTTCGTTAGAGCGTTTAGAAAACGCCCAATAAGCCTCTTTGTCATTGTTGCGAGCAGCGAGCTGTAAGTTGGCAATGGTTTGCGGCTCCCACATGTGTTTTTCACCGCCACTACGCCAATGATAATGGCCTAAGTTGTCTAAATCATTGGACTGATAGGCATGGTTATGTCGTTTTTCAACCTCTGACTGTAAGACATCAAAGCCCACACCCTTAATACGTGACGCAGTCTCAAAGAAACATTTGTCCATGACTTCTGGCGCCAGACCAACCGCTTCAAAAATTTGTGCGCCTTTATACGACTCTAACGTGGAAATGCCCATTTTCGCCATGACTTTAAGCATGCCTTTACCCACACCTTTGCGATAAGCTTTAATAATGGCGTCATCACTTTCAATGTTGATCATCTCATCACGACGTGCTTGCCATAACGCTTCGAATGCTAGATAAGGGTTAATGGCATCTGCACCGAAACCTGTTAACAAACAGAAATGATGTACTTCACGTGCTTCACCTGTCTCTACAATAATGCCAACTTGTGTACGCTCATGGCTGGCAACTAAGTAGCGATGTAGCGCCGAAGAAGCTAACAATGTGCTGATAGCAACTCGGTTTTCACCGATGTTTCGGTCGGATAAAATAACCAAAGAGTGGCCGTCTTTAATTGCTTGCGAGCCTTGTTTGCAAATATCTTCTAATAATTCTGAGACTTTTCTACCTTTATTGATGTCATAAGTAATATCAATGGTTTTAGAAGTCCAACCTCGATAGTTACAGTGACGAAGCGCTGCAGTTTCTTCATTGGTTAAGATTGGATGGTCAATAACCAAACGATGTGCGTTTTCTGCTTTGTTGCTAAGTAAGTTACCTTCAGGGCCAATAGAGCAACGCAATGACATTACCACCTCTTCACGAATTGAATCAATTGCTGGATTGGTTACTTGTGCAAATAGTTGCTTGAAGTAGTCATAAATAACACGAGACTTATCAGACAAGCATGCTAAGGCTGAGTCGTTACCCATTGATCCTACCGGATCACGCAATTCGCTGACCAAGGGTAGGAGCATAAACTGTAAGGTTTCAGTGTGGTAGCCAAAAGCTTTTAAACGATGAATGAGTGATTCTGGATGGAAGCCGTGTGCTTCTTGTTCACATTGCAATTCTGATAAGTGAATTTGTTGGTCATTAAGCCAATCTTGGTAAGGGTTTTGTGCAGCGAATTCAGCTTTAATGGCTTCGTCGTCCACCAACTCACCCTTGTCGAAATCAACCAAGAACATCTTGCCTGGGCGTAATCTGCCTTTGGTTTTAACGTTGTCAGTCTCTACATCTACCACGCCCACTTCAGAAGCCATAATCACCCGGTCATCATGCGTTAGGTAAAAACGTGAAGGGCGTAAGCCGTTGCGATCCAATACCGCACCAATATAGTGACCATCGGTAAAGGCGATAGAGGCAGGGCCATCCCATGGCTCCATCACATTTGAGAAATACTCGTAAAATGCCTTTTTATCATCACTCATGTTGTCGTCATTTTGCCAAGCTTCGGGTACCATCATCAGTACTGCTTCTTGCAGGGTGCGACCGTTCATCATTAGGAACTCTAAAACGTTGTCAAAACTACCTGAGTCCGATACTTCAGTTTCAATCACTGGTAGCGTTTTAGATAAGTTGTCTTTAAATAATTCACTTTCTAATACACCTTCTCGAGCACGCATCCAATTGTAGTTGCCTTGACGAGTGTTGATTTCACCATTATGCGACATGTAACGACAAGGTTGGGCTCGATCCCAAGAAGGGAAAGTGTTGGTCGAAAAGCGCGAATGCACCATAGCCAAATAAGTAGCATACTCAGGATTTGATAAATCAGTATAAAAATCAAGTACTTGTGAGCCCATCAACATGCCTTTGTAGATAATGACAGTGGTTGACAAACTACAAACATAGAATAATAATGCTTGAGATAAAGACTCGTCGGTACGAATAGTATTTGACGCATGCTTTCTAATAATGAATAGGGCGCGTTCAAATGCTTTGTTATCAATACTATCCGCACTAGCAATAATCAGTTGTTTAATAACCGGCTGAGATTCTCTAGCAGTGTGACCTATATCAGCTTTGTCGGCATCAATTGGCACATCGCGCCAGCCCACTAGTGTTTGGCCTTCATCTTCGATGGCTTTTTCTAGTACGCTTACGCAATGTGCTCTTTCGCTGTCGTTCTGCGGTAAGAAAATATTACCAATGCCGTAATTTCCTGGCTTAACATCAACATCAAAATCTGCTTTGATTTCTTTGACAAAAAATGTATGAGGAATATCCGTTAGAATACCCGCACCATCACCAGTGTTAGATTCACAACCACAACCACCACGGTGATCCATGCGAGATAGCATTTCTAATGCATCGGCAGTAATTTGATGTGAAGGCTTGCCTTTAATATGCGCAATAAAGCCGACACCACAATTTTCCTTCTCGTTATTTGGATGGTAAAGACCGTGAGGTTTAGGCAAGTGTAATAGTTGTTCTTTCATGTGGGTATTGCTTCAAATAAAAATCGAAAAAAATCCTCTAAATTATATCGTAAAAGATCCAACTAAATATCCTCAAATACGTGACGTTAGTAGTGTTTTTTCGAATATTTTTCGGGTAGAATATTTTTTAATTTTTTAATCTTATTTTCAAATCGATGTTAGCTGTTATTTCCCCATCTAAAACACAAGATTTTGATCCAATACAATTTGGCGTATTTACACAAACGCGACAAATTGAGCAATCACAAATTTTGGTTGATTTGCTTAAGAGCAAAACACAGGATGATATTGCCAATTTGATGTCAATTAGCGACAAATTATCCAAACTAAATTTTGATCGTTTTCAAACTTTTGGTACGCCATTTACACTGAACAACGCCAAGCAGGCATTATTGGCTTTTAAAGGCGACGTGTATAACGGCATTGATGCACCCAGCTTATCATCCGATGATTTAGAATTTGCACAAGATCATTTACGCATGCTGTCTGGCTTATATGGCGTCATCAGGCCGCTTGATTTAATACAGCCCTATCGTCTAGAAATGGGAACCAAACTTAAGAATAGTCAAGGCAAAAACCTGTATGAATTTTGGAGTGATAAAATTTCAAGCGTGTTGAATGAAGATGAATCTGAGGTGATTATTAATTTAGCCTCCAACGAGTATTTTAAAGGCATTGATAAAAAATCACTCAACGCTAAAATCATTAATATCGCTTTTAAAGAGCTTAAAAATGATGCTTATAAAATTATCGGCATTTACGCAAAGCGTGCCCGTGGATTAATGGTGAATTACATGATTAAGAATCGACTAACTGAGCCAGAATCACTCAAATCTTTTAATATTGAAGGTTATCAATTCAGACAAGATATGTCTGATGAATCAACATGGGTCTTTACTCGCGATTAAGCGCACTTATTCCCGATCAATCTTGTGTGCTTTGCGCAGAAAACGCGAAGTTCTGCGTTTGTGACGAGTGCGAATCTAGCTTTAGTAATCACCAATCTAGGTGTAAATCTTGTGCTCATCCTATCGTCGGAAAATTAGATTTTTGTGGGCAATGTTTGGCTCATGCCCCAGCTTTTAATCGCGCCTATACTTTGTATGATTATCAAGGCGCCATTGCAGACTTAATTAAAATCTTTAAGTTTGATCACCGACTTTGTGTGGGCGATTATTTTTCACATCAATTGTTTGATTTGTACCAATCTATTGTTAGCAAAGATACCCAATATGATGCCATTATTCCTATGCCGCTAAGCAACAGTAGAATGACAGAGCGTGGCTATAATCAAGTGTTAGAGTTGCTAAGTGTGATTAGTAAAAAAACAAACACAATAATTGACAGCCATAGTGTTGATCGCATTAAAGCCACACAACCATTATCAGCACTTAATCCCGAACAACGCAAACAAGAAATCAAAGGGGCATTTAGCGTTAATCCAATATCCTATGACAGAGTTTTGTTGGTTGATGACGTGATGACTACCGGCTCAAGTTTGAACGAGTTAGCTATAACCATATTAAAAAACACAAGTGTAAAACATTGTGATGTAATGACACTCGCTAGAGCAGAGTCTAAGTTTAATTAAAAAGCGCTAACGCCGGCAATACCTTGGGCACCGAGCTTAAGGGTTTTATCTAAATCATCTGAGCCCATGCCACCTAAAAAGTACACAGGAATGTTGAGCTTATCAACAACTTCTTTGGCCTTTCCCCAGCCAAGTGGAATGGTGTCTGGATGGGTTTGTGTGGCTTGAACGGGCGATATAACCACAAAATCTGCGCCAATTTCTTGTGCCTTTAGGGCTTCTTCTAGGTTGTGAGTGGAGGCGCCGAGTAGTTTGTCTTCATCACACGGCCTTTTGTTTAACTTTGACATCTCACCGGTGGTAATATGCCAGCCATCACAATGCGGCTCACCAAAGCTTTTATCAATGGTGTTAATCAATAATTTTACGCCATGTTGTTTGCATTTGTCGTGAAGTTCTGCAATAAAGTCGACATCTATAGTAATTTTACTTCTAAGTTGTATTAGACTAATGTCTTGTGTCATTTTTTCATCAAATTTTTCCATCCAGGCCTCACTTTGATGATTGCTTGATGGGGTAATCCAGTATTTATTGGGCAAGGTAATAGAGTTAATAAATGCCTTCATAGTTGGTAATAGTTGATAATTTCTTAGGTCTTGTATGGATGCCCAGGCGATTTGTTGCCCTTCTATGCCCAGAGGTATATTTTGGTATTGATCGATATTGTAAATACACAATTCAACCATTCTATCGGCATAGGTGTGTTGCATTGTTTGGTGTAGGCTTAAAGTATTAACCTTAACGCCTAACTCTTCGTTAAGCTCCCTGATGATGGTTTGTTCAGTGCTTTCATTGCATTCTATCTTGCCACCAGGCAACTCCCAAAAACCAGCCATGAATTGATGATTTTGTCGTTTAGCAATGAGTATTTGCCCAGATTCATTACGCAAAACACCAACAACTGCCTTGATTATCTTCATTCTGACGACCTAATGGTAAAATACAAGTATTTTAGCATTGAGCAAGCATTTGGACTTAGCGGATAAAATTCAAATATTAAAACCACACGCCACCTTACTCAAAGGTAATTTGATGGGTATTGAAAAAGAAGGTTTAAGGGTTTCAAGAAAGGGTGGCATTTCTCAAGCGCCTCATCCAAAGGCATTTGGCTGTGCGTTGACGCATCCAAATATTACCACTGACTTCTCCGAATCATTGATTGAATTAGTTACGCCACCGCTACATAGTGCTGAATCGGTGTTGTCATTTTTATCAAAGACTCAGCAATATTTGTACCACCACCTGCCAAAAGATCAGAGTTTTTGGCCAGCCTCTATGCCTTGTGTGATTCGTGGTGAAACTTACATTCCTATTGCACAGTACGGTTCAAGTAACCGTGGCATGATGAAAACAGTCTATAGAAAAGGACTGGCTAATCGCTATGGTAGTGTGATGCAAACCATTGCTGGCATTCATTTTAATTATTCATTTTCAGCTGATTTTTTTGAGGCTTATCGAGTTAAAAAAGCGCCTAATAAAACGCTACGGGATTTTACCGATCAAAGTTATATGGGCCTTACCCGTAACATACTGCGTTACGGTTGGCTGATTCCATATTTGTTTGGTGCATCAAGTGCTGTTTGTAAATCATTTTTGAAGGGATATCGCCAGCATTCATTGGTCGAATTTAATGACTCTACTTTATATGAGCCATACGCCACATCGTTGCGCATGGGTGATATTGGTTATCAAAATCTACGTGAAGACGAAGCTGGCGTAAAAGCCAATTACAACTCTTTGAGTCATTATATTCACAGCCTGAAATCTGGTATGCAAACTTCATGTCGTGAATATGAAGATATTGGAGTTAAAGAGCAAGACGAATATCAACAGTTAAACACCAAGATTCTGCAGATTGAAAATGAATACTACGCCTCAGTCCGTCCTAAGCCGCTGGTGTTGAATGGCAAAAAACCCTTGGATGCACTAAAAGACCAAGGTATTGGTTATATTGAATTGCGCTCACTTGATATTAATCCATCTTTGCCATTAGGTATCAACCAAACACAAGTTCATTTTTTAGAAGTTTTTATGCTGTTTTGCTTATTAGAAACATCTCCCACTATTTCGAGTCGTGAACAATTTGATATTGATAATAATGATCAATTGGTTGCGCATGAAGGGCGTAAACCCAGTTTAAACTTGATCCATAAGGGTCAAGCTGTTGCGCTGGAAAAACTGGGGTCAGACATAATGAATAAAATTTCTCACTGTGCCGAGTTATTGGGTGAGGAGTATCAAGATGCCGTTAAACAAATGACAAGACGTATTAATAACGCAGATTTAACGCCTTCGGCAGTCACACTAAATGAGATGAAAAATCGTAACCAGGGATTTTTTGACTATACCAATACGCTGTCCAAACAACATCGAAGAGATTTCTTAGAAAAACCTATTGATACAGATCACTTTGATTATTTAGATCAACAAACTCAAGCTTCTTGTGCGCAGCAACTTGAGATCGAGCAAGCAGATCGTTTAAGCTTTGATGACTATTTAACCCATTATTTTTCAGATGAATAACATAACAACAATTTGTGCATTAGCAAGTGCCCTAGGTCAAGGTGGTATCGGTGTGGTACGCGTATCAGGGCCGCAATCGACTGAGATTGCCCAAAAAATGTTGGGTCATGTGCCTAAAGCGCGTTACGCACACTACGGTTCATTTTTTAATCAAAAAGGTGTTGAGATCGATAAAGGTGTGGCTTTGTTTTTCCCAGGGCCGCATTCATTTACCGGCGAAGATGTGATTGAGTTTCAAGGCCATGGCGGTATTTTGGTAATGCGATCTTTATTAGAATCGGCAATGGCGCTAGGTGCGGTTGCGGCAGAACCGGGCGAGTTTTCAAAACGCGCTTTTATTAATGGAAAGATGGACTTGGTGCAAGCCGAGGCCGTGGCTGATATTATCGATGCCAGCTCTGACCAGTCTGCTCGTTCAGCGCTCCGATCTTTATCAGGTGAGTTTTCTGATCAGGTGAATGCGTTGACTCAAGCACTGATTGAGCTTAGGGTGTTTGTTGAAGCGACCATTGATTTTTCTGATGAAGAGATTGATTTTTTAGCATCCGGCGACGTCAAACTAAAAGTAGAGAAGATTGAAAACGATATTAAAAACATCTTAAATTCTGCTGAACAAGGTGCCATTCTCAGAGAGGGACTAACCGTTGCTATTGCTGGTAAACCTAATGCTGGTAAATCCTCCTTACTTAATGCACTGACCCAAGTTTCTAGTGCGATTGTGACAGACATTGCTGGCACGACGCGCGACGTCTTAAAAGAAACCATACAAGTTAACGGCATGCCGCTTAATATTATTGACACTGCAGGCCTACATATAAGTGAAGACAAAGTAGAGCAAGAAGGAATCAAAAGAGCACATTCTGAAATTGAACGTGCTGATGTAGTTTTGATGGTATTTGATGCGCAAGACAAAAATCCAGACCTGTCAATTCTGCCAAGTGGCATACAGGGTAAGCCCATTATCTTGATCAAAAACAAAGTTGATATAACTGGTGAGTCTACCGGTATAACACGTCGTGATGATCAAGTTCAATTAGCACTTTCAGCTAAACAATCACAAGGGGTTGATTTATTAAGACAAGAGCTGTCAGACATTGCCGGTTTGAGTGACACCGGCGAAGGTGTGTTGCTAGCCAGAAAACGTCATATTATTGCCTTAGAGTCCGCCTTGGATTCGACTCGTCATGCGCTAGATCAACTTAACAACAACGCCAGCGAGCTGGTTGCTGAAGATTTACGCCAAGCTGCTCAATACTTAGGTAGTATCACCGGTGAGTTTTCATCAGATGATTTATTGGGTGAAATATTTTCATCTTTTTGCATTGGCAAATAACTGATATTTATGGGCATTAAAACAAAATTTTATCTTTATTTATTGGTGACCATTGCCTTGTCGCCTATATTGGCAAGTGAAATAGTGTTGGTTTATCAATCCCCTAATGCACTTGATATCATTTTAGTTTTGTTAATCTTGTCAGTTTATCTAGGCTTGTATCTTGCGATTCGTAAGGATTTTTTATTACCGTTTAGTGATTTGCAAAAATGGGTCAGTGACTACAATATTGATCAAAGTGCACGTCTGAATGATGAACAAAAAACCACCTTCCAGCCAGTGGCAACCGCGATTAATCATCTGATTGAAGAAAACCAATACTTATATGACGATATGGAAGATATTTTGCAAAAGCAGATCCAACGTCTTAGTAAAAAATCCGCCTCATTAGAAACACTTTATGGTGTTTCGTCAAAACTCAACTCAATGCATTCTACTGAAGAATTGTTTGAGCACTTTTTAGATATTTTTATGAATATGACTGGCGCTGCCTCTGGCGCAGTGCGCAGTTTGAGCAATGAAGGTGGGCTACATTTAGTTACCCAGCGCGGCGTGATTGACAAAAAAGGCCAAGTGGTTGATGTGCTCAGTAGTGATTGTTTCTGTGGTGAAGTGGCCATGGCGCAAGATGTGAACGTGCAATTTAGCGTACACACTTGTGCCAAATGCGTGGGCTTTAAATCTGAGACTAAAGCCAATGTTGGCACAATTTTTATTCCATTGAGGTACCACGGAAAAACTTTGGGCGTGTTTAACTTATTTTTTGATACTGAGCCATCATTGGCTTTTGACGAGCGCGCCTTATTAGAATCAATTGCAGATAATATTGCCATTGCGCTAGACAAGGCACGACTCGATGAAGAAACTAAACGCATGGCGCTTTCACAAGAGCGCCTATTCTTATCACAAGAGATCCACGATTCTTTGGCACAAACTATTTATAGTTTAAAGCTACAAGTGACTGTTTTAGATGACATGCTTAAACAAGGCGCCAAAGTTGAGGCGAGTGATAAGGTTGCCAGTTTGCAGTTTAATATTACCCAGGCTAATCAAGAATTACGAGAATTAATGTGTAATTTCCGTGTGCCACTCGACCCTAAAGGCATTGAAGTGTCGTTGGAGAATTTGGCTAACCGATTTAAAGCTGAAGAAGGGGTGGCCACTTATCTACATATAGAAGGTAAGCTTAATTTCACACCAGAAATAGAAATGCAAATTATGCGCATTACTCAAGAGGCGCTATCTAATATTCGCAAGCATGCCAAGGCACGTAATGTGCGAATCCTACTTTCTGCCGAGCCTAATTGCCAGCTACTAATTGAAGACGATGGTGTCGGCTTTAAAAAAGACCAGTTTGATACTGAGGTAATGGGGAATAATATCGGCATGAATATAATGAAAGAGCGAGCAGGCCGAATGGGTGCGAGTATTGAGATTGAATCTGAAGTTGATGAAGGCACTCGTGTGATTGTGTGGTTTAAGGAATTATCGTGAAGGTTTATATTATTGATGACCACGCCTTGTTTCGTAATGGACTAATCTCATTATTAGAATCAAGAAAGATTAACGCCAAAGCAGCCGCTTCGCCTGAACAAGGTTTAGAAGAGATTCCCACTTTATTAATAGACATCATTTTGTTAGATTTACGCATGCCTGCCATGTCAGGCATTGAAGTCTTAAAAGCATTAAAAAACCAGGGCGAAGAAACCCCGATAGTAATGCTAACCACCAGCACCGAAGAACATGATTTGCGTGATTGTTTAAAATATGGCGCCCAAGGTTACTTATTGAAAGACATGGATCCTGATGAATTGGTTGATGCTTTAAATGAAATCGTTAAAGGCTCTATTATAGTGGCACAAGACATGACTCATGTATTGGCCAAAGTACTTAGAAATGAATTGACTGATAACGAGGCAACCTTTGATTCACTCACCAATCGAGAAAAAGAGGTGGCTTGTCAGGTGGCGCACGGACACAGTAATAAAGTGATTGCACGTGAGTTAGGCATTTCTGACGGCACCGTTAAATTACATGTGAAATCAATCTTGAAAAAATTATCACTCAGCTCTAGAGTTGAAGTGGCCGTTATGATTACTGAAAAAGGATATTGCAAGTAATGGACGGATACCAAAGATTAGTTGTTAAAGCATTAAGGGAAGTGGGCGAAATATTGCCATGGGATTTAGAAACAGAAATAGATCAAAACCATGAACTGATTGTTTTGGATATTAGAGAATCTGATGAATTTGAGATGATGCATATTAAAGGCTCAATTCATGTGCCTAGAGGCGTACTAGAAGGCGCCTGTGTTTGGAACTATGATGACACAATTCCAGTACTAGCTCAAGCCAGAGACCAAAATATTGTTGTGGTATGTCGCTCGGGTAATCGTAGCGCCCTAGCGGCATTGACAATGCAGCAAATGGGCTTCGAGCATGTTCGATCACTCAAGTTAGGTATTAAAGGCTGGAATGATAACGACCTAGAAATGCTTAATAATCAAGGAGATGTTGTCGATATTAATCAAATCGATGAGTGGCTAAATAGAGCAGTATCTGAAGACAAATTAAAGCCTTAATTTTCGTTCTACAAATTAATTTATAAAAAAAGAAGAATAGTGCTTGACCCACGAAAAATTCAACGTATAATTCACTCCTTTCACCGAGCTAGAAACTTTAAAACTTCTGGACACGGTAGCTCTTTAAAAATATATCAAACAACTTGTGTGGGCACTCGTACAATAAAAATTGTGCAGTGCACACGAAACAATTACACTTCGGTGTGATTGTTCCGACAAAACAAAAGCAAAATCAGCTTTTAAAAAAATTGAACGCAAAGCGCATTTATTTATAAATGTTGCCAATGTTCTAAATAGTTAGAATTAAACTGAAGAGTTTGATCCTGGCTCAGATTGAACGCTGGCGGTATGCTTAACACATGCAAGTCGAACGGA
>JAQWRQ010000040.1 GCA_029243595.1 Gammaproteobacteria bacterium
GCCAAGCCTAAAAGTGAAATGGTGAATGAAGTCATCATATGTTTACGAATATGCTTGTGATGAAAATGCCCCAACTCATGTGCGAGGATCGCCTCAACCTCTTGATCTTCCATGCCCTCGAGCAGTGTGTCAAAAAACACAATACGCTTATTTTTACCAATGCCGGTAAAGTAAGCATTGCCGTGTGATGATCTTTTTGAGCCATCCATCACAAACACGCCGTCACTCTTAAAACCAGTGCGTTCAAGCAAATTATCAATCTTGGCTTTTAGTTCAAGGTTATCGAGTGGTTTAAATTTATTAAAGATCGGCGCAATGTAAGTAGGGTAGAGCCAAAACATCAGTAGTGAAAACCCAGTAAGTACCAGCCAAACATAAGCCCACCAATACTCACCCATCGCACCCATCAAGTACAACACCGCATAAATCAATGGCAAACCAATAATTAAAGTAAGTAGTATTTCTTTACCAAGATCACCCACAAAGGTGCCGGCTGTCATTTTATTAAAGCCAAACTTCTGCTCGAGTACAAAGGTGCGGTAAAGACTAAAAGGCAAATCAATCAAACTGCCAATAATCATCAAGCTGATAATAAACCCTACACCTATATAGAGTGTATTTTCAGTTTGTGCCTGCCAAAGTGTGTCTAGCCAATTAAGCCCACCGCCAAGTGTCCATACTAATAGTACAACCGTTGAAAAGATAATTTCAAAGTGATTAACCAATAATTTGGCTTGCGTGTACTCAGCTGCTTTCTGGTGATCCTCTAATGTGATTTTTTCGTTAAACTCGTCCGGCACAGCGTCGAATGAATTAGCCACCGCTTTGTTTTGGCGTACGTTTAGCCACAGTAGGGTAATGACATAACCCAATATTGCAATTAAAAAGATTAAAGTAAAGGTATTAAATTCCATGACTCTCCCAAGAATCGATATATGAATAATGCTATTTTACCGCTATTTCGATTATTTCCGAAATTTTTGTATTTAATGATACGGGCAAGGCCTGTATCAGGATAAACAGCTGATTTTGGCACTAAAAGAGTTAATAAATGACTTTTATTTGGTTTTTAAGTATGAATTTATCGTTGTTTTAGGGTGATTTTGATTATTTCCAATATTTTTAGAACGGGCAAGGCCCGTTCTAAAACATTTAAATTTTTCTTACTCGATTGTATTTAAATACATCAAAATTGGTATAAATACCAAAAATAGTGCATATTTTCCATAATATGAGTAAATTTTTTTTTTAAGGGTATACTTGAGCACTTTAAAACCATTCTTGGGGAGTAAGTATGAAACATATCGTTTTATCGGTTGCAGTTGCAGCCTCGCTTGCAGCTAGTGTTGCAACAGCCACAGTTACTAAAGACTTGGCATACAAATCTAGCGGTTTATCTGCAAACGATGTCGCAGCACAAAACTACTTTGTAAATCACTTTTATAGTTTTGATAACTACGGTATCGGTAAAAAAGGTAAAGACGTTACCGCACTCATTCTAAGAGCTAAAGGCTCAAACCCATTAACTTTGACTTTAGAGCGTTACTTAAACAACGCACCTAAAGCCAAAGGCGTTAATGCCCAAGATTTAGCGATTTTCCGTTCAGGTAAGCTAAAAGGTACCGGCATGTTAATTACAGACTTTACTGATCAAGCAAAGTCACAATCATACGAAATCTTCATTCCATCCATTCGTAAGGTGCGTCGTTTTGCCGAGCCAGCGCGTGATGATTCATGGGGTGGTTCAGACTTTACCTTTGGTGACGTAACCCTACGTAAACCAAAGCATGAGTCACACGAGCTATTAGGTACAGCTACTTTCGCAGGTTGTTTAGGTGTGATGAAAGACGTTAAGCGTAACAAGTACACACAAAAGGCTAAGCTTGAAGCAGATTGCTCTACTGACGGCAAGGAAGTTTACAAACTTAAATCAACCGCTAACGATGCAAACTGGTGGTACGACAACCGCGTAAGCTACATCGACACCAAATCATTTGCTGACTACCGCACGGAATACTTCAAAGGTGGCAACAAGGTTAAAG
>JAQWRQ010000049.1 GCA_029243595.1 Gammaproteobacteria bacterium
TTTAATTCAGAGTTGTTTAATGATCTTATTGATCAATATAAAAACGAATATCGTATAACTAAAATTGATCTGCCAGGTCATGGACGAAGTGATGATGTAAGGGGTGGGCT
Source organism: Gammaproteobacteria bacterium (assembly GCA_029243595.1). Classification (GTDB taxonomy): domain Bacteria; phylum Pseudomonadota; class Gammaproteobacteria; order PS1; family Pseudothioglobaceae; genus Thioglobus_C. The sequence goes on from JAQWRQ010000049.1 coordinate 111, forward strand.
TAACGAATGGTGTGATGAAATTATCAAAATCCTGCCAGATAATCCAACACTACTCGGCTGGTCATTAGGTGGACTGCTGGCGATTAATATCGCTACCAAAATTAAAATATCCAAACTTATTTTGGTAGCCTCTACGCCTAAATTTGTGCAATCAGAAAATTGGCTGTATGGCATTGATGAGAATAATTTCCGTCAATTTTCTGATGCATTACAGCTCAATTTATCTAAAGGACTGAAACGCTTTGTTAGCTTACAAACTCAAGATAAATCTCAATTAAAGGCACTTAATCAATCAATTGATGCATTACCTGCATCAACACAAGCACTTAACCAGGGTCTAGAGATTCTACTAAACACTGACTTGGCGGATGAGTTTGAGCAATTAAAAACATCAATAAAGGTGATCTTAGGCGATCATGACACATTGGTCCCTTATCGAATTAGTAATTGGTATGATAAATCTAAAATAAAAACGCAAGTGTTAAATACAGGGCACTTACCTTTTTTACATAAGGATTTCACGCTATGAATAGATCTATCGCACCCATACTGCTAAGTATCTTTGGTATTTTTTGGGTGGCGCTTGCTATCAACCCACTTTATCGAGATATATGGGTTGCTGAAAACTTAATCCTTGTTATTTGCATTGGCTATGTGGTATCGACTTATAAATCAACACCCTTTAGCAACACCTCGTACTGGCTCATTTTTATATTTTGTATTTTGCAAACTATAGGTGCGCATTACACTTACGCAGAAGTCCCGATTGGTTTTTGGGCTGCTGAACTACTGGAAATAGAACGTAATCATTATGATCGACTCGTGCACTTTGCCTTTGGATTTTTATTGGTATTACCATTCAAAGAAGTCATTACTCGAACAATAAAATTCTCCAACTACCGAACAGAAGTGTTTTTACTGGTTCTAATATTTTTTGGTATTGGTGGTTTTTATGAAATACTTGAATGGCTCTACGCTATTTTCTATGAACAACAACAATCTCCTCAGACGGCAACTGATTCATTTCTTGGATCACAAGGAGACATCTGGGATGCCGAAAAAGACACACTCCTTACTGGCCTTGGGGCTTGGTTTTACTTAATATTTTTTAACCCCAAGGACAACAATATATTTATTTAATCTTAACTTCGATTTGCTTAGGTGTAACTTTAGCCACCTTAGTAATGGTTAAGCTCAAAACACCATCAACAAACTCAGCTTTGATATTGCCGGTTTTAACGGTATGAGGCAAAGTAAAACTTCTAACAAAAGAACCGTACGTGCGCTCAACACGGTGTCTTTTTGTGTCTTCAGTTTCAACGTTCTTCTCACCCTTAATGGTTAAAACATTATCATCAATAGTTACATGCACATCGTCCTTATGCACACCAGGTAACTCAGCTCTAACCATGTAAGACTTATCATCCTCCTCAATATCAACTGCAGGCATCCAATCACCCTTCTCAAACTCACCCATAGGGTGGTCAAAATGCTCAAACATTTCATCCATTTCAGCAAATGGGCGCATTAATGTTAGACTCATCACAACCTCCTTTTTTTATTTATACAACTACCTCACTTCTATAGTACGCCTCTTTTTATCTACATGATGATGATTTGAGTATAATTCAAACATATTAGCTTTTAGTAAGGGGTTCTAATGACAACTTTAGTCGGTGTAATTATGGGGTCAAAATCTGATTGGCCAACGATGAAACATGCAGTAGAAATGCTGGAAGAATTTGGTGTGCCTCACGAAGTTAAAGTGGTGTCTGCACATCGAACGCCTGACCTTATGTTTGAATATGCAACCACCGCAAGTGAGCGCGGTCTTAAAGTTATTATTGCTGGTGCAGGTGGTGCAGCACATTTACCAGGTATGGTTGCCGCTAAGACGATCGTACCAGTGCTTGGTGTACCGGTTCAATCACGCGCACTCAGCGGGCAAGACTCGCTCCTGTCTATTGCACAAATGCCAGGGGGTATCCCTGTTGGTACACTGGCTATTGGTGATGCCGGCGCTAAAAATGCCGGTATTTTGGCAGCACAAATTGTTGCCAATGAAGACGAAGCTATTCGCGAAAAAGTAGCAGCATTTAGAGCCAAGCAAACCCAAGATGTTTTAGATAACCCTAACCCTGCTAACTAAATGAAAATAGGTGTTTTAGGCGCTGGCCAACTCGGCAGAATGCTAGCAATTTCTGGTTACCCCTTAAACCACCAGTTTGGTTTTTCAGGTAATTCTATTGATGAGCCTTCTGCGCTTTTAGGTCATATGTTTTCGCTTGAAGACAACAAAAACAATATTGAATCTTTGGTTGATTTTGCAGATGTGATTACTTACGAGAGTGAGAATACCGATGTAGAAATCGTTAAAGATATTAGTAAGAATGTTGTAGTCTATCCTGGCGAAAAATCACTATTCACCACGCAACATCGTGGTCGTGAAAAAGCTTTATTTGGCCAATTAAACATTCCTTGTGCGCCGTACCAGATGGTGAATTCTGAAACTGATTTAAAAACTGCTGTAGAGCAAATTGGCTTACCTGCTATTTTAAAAACAGCAACTGAAGGTTATGATGGCAAAGGTCAGTTTTTAATGCGAGACGAGAGCCAAATCACTGAAGCTTGGCAAAGTATGAATGGTGTTGAATCCATTCTGGAAGGTTTTGTCAATTTCAAACGCGAGCTGTCTTTAATTGCCGTACGTGGTATCGATAATGACCACAAATACTATCCATTAGTTGAGAACACTCACCATGATGGAATTTTAAGACTCACCATTGCACCAGCTCCAGCTATTGAACCAGCAGTACAAAAAACGGCTGAACATTACATGCAAACTTTACTCGATGAGATGGATCATGTGGGTGTGTTAACCATTGAACTGTTTGATACTAAAGATGGCTTAGTAGTGAACGAAATGGCACCTCGTGTGCACAACTCTGGGCATTGGAGTATTGAGGGTGCTAACACTTCTCAGTTTGAAAATCATATTCGTGCGATTACAGGTATGCCATTGGGTGACACTACGCCCACACACAACTTTAGTGCTATGGTGAATATTATTAGCAAGATTGGCCCGACTGATGTTGTGCTCAATATGCCAAATGCACATTTACATTTGTACGATAAGGCAGAACGTGCTGATCGTAAATTAGGCCATATCAATATTACGGCCAGCTCTAAAAAAGAGCTTAATCACAGCATTCAGCAATTAAAAGATTTTTTACCAAAATAAATTAGTACAAGGGTTTATAACATGTCAGAACAATATAATTGGCCTTCAGCAATTCTCTACCACCCAGCTGGAGACCCAATCAACATTAAACCAATTGATGGTAACGAATCGTTTGGCACTGATGAGTTAGAAACTTTTATCGGTGGCCCAGTTGGTCGTATTAAACTTGATAACGGTATGTTGGTTATTAACGATCAAGGTAAAGAGATGGGTTTACAAATAAATGATATGGCCAGTAAAAATGGTTATTCTTTATATGGTAATGTAATTTTTGTATCAAAAATTATTCAGGCTGAGTCAGTCAAATTTGACACTAAAACTATTAATTAGATTTTAAAAAAACTCTGTCAAATATTCTGTAACTTAAACTGTTCTGCAAGCCCTGTTTCTAATTGATAAGCTTCTTTTTCACTGATGGGTTTGTCACGCAAATGTTGAATCACATGAACCATTTCATGGCAAAAAGCGGTAATAAATTGACTTGTTGTTAAATATTTTTCGATATCGATATAAAACTTACCTTCACCTTCATGGTCTGTCCACGCCTCAGCATGATCCACATCTTGAATTCTTAAGTCTATATCGACTGGTTTTTTAATAGAAAGTGCTTGAGAGCAGAAGTAATAAAGATCTTTAGCTAATTGTCGTTGAGATTTTGTACCACCTTCAATATAAATCACTAGCCAAAACGCTTATCCAAATAAGCCATAATATCCGATGATTCGTACATCCAAGTAATATCACCACCCTCTTTAACTCTCAAACAAGGTACTTTAACCTCGCCACCACCCGCTAATAGTTCAGCTCGGAATTGGCCGGCTTGAGCATTACGCGTTTCCATTGGTAAGTTAAGACGCTTAATAGTGCGGCGCGTTTTAATACAAAATGGGCAGGCGTAAAATTGATACAGTTTTAGAGATTCAACTTGCTTATTAACTTCGGCTTGTTCCGATTCACTGCGCTTGATTTTATTAGGGGAAAAAACCCAATCAATTAATACAATTAATCGACCTAAACCTTCTCTCATTCCTTTAATTAAGATTTTCATTTTTCCTCTCTTGCCGTATAGGCGGTTAATGTATTTTCTAATAAGGTGGCAATGGTCATTGGCCCGACACCGCCAGGTACCGGTGTAATCCATGCGGCTTTGTCTTGTGCGGCATCAAAATCTACGTCACCAGACAAACTGCCATCGTCTAGTCGGCTAATGCCAACATCAATGACGATGGCACCGTCTTTAATCCAATCGCCTTTGATCATTTTTGGTTTACCAACCGCCACTACCACAACATCGGCTTGTTTAATCTTGTTGGATAAACCTTGGGTTTTGCTGTTACAAATAGTGACGGTTGCACGTGCATTTAAAAGTTCCATTGCCATTGGTCGGCCAACAATATTTGATGCGCCTACCACCACGCAATTCTTGCTTGTTAGATCAACACCTATGGTTGCTAGCATTGTCATTACCCCTTTGGGTGTACAGGGGCGTAAATGCGGCTTATTTTGCATGAGTTTGCCAACATTCTCACTGTGGAATCCGTCAACATCTTTATTAGGATTAATCGCCTCAATCACCTGATTAGCATCTAAATGACTTGGTAGTGGCAACTGCACCAAAATACCGTCAATTTTGTCATCCTTGTTAAGACGTTCGACTTCAGCCAATAACTCTGCCTGGGTAATATCTGCCGATTTATTAATTTTCTCAGAATAGAAGCCAACTTCTTTACAAGCGTTGTCTTTATTGCGCACATACACTGCTGAAGCTGGGTCATCACCTACCAAGATAACCGCCAATCCAGGTTTTCGATCAAGCTTAGTCACTTGTTTTGCAATACTACTTCTTAATTTTTTTGCAATTTCTTTACCGTCAATAATCACTGTAAAGCCTCTCTTACTTTAGCCAAATCTTCAATGGTGTCCACACCAAATCCTGTTGCTTCGCAAGCTGGCGCTACATGGATATCAAAACCCTCATTAAGTACGGTGAGTTGTTCTAATTTTTCCACTTGTTCGTAGACTGAACTATCCATGGTTAAATATTGTTTAATAAAGCCTGATCGATAAGCATAAATACCAATATGTTTAAAGCATAAAGACGCATCAAAATCAGCCTCTTCTCTGAAGGCAGGAATGGGTGAGCGAGAAAAATACAGCGCTTTGCCAAATTTATCAAACACCACTTTAACGCAATTTGGGTCTAAGTATTGCTCTTGATCAATGACGTTTTCACACAAAGTCGCCATCTGCATGTCACTATTAGCCAGATTATTAGCCACTTGCTCAATAACACTAGCACCCAACATCGGCTCATCACCCTGAACGTTAACAATAATTTCATCATCGTTAATCGATAATTTATCTAACACTTCTGCAATGCGTGAAGTGCCGGACGTATGGTGATCACCCGTCATGCATGTGGTGGCGCCAAAATCATTTGCAATGGCTTCAATACGTGCGTCATCTGTGGCAATAATCACGCTTGAAGCGCCACTCTTAATGGCATTTTCATAGGTGTGTTGAATCAATGGCTTGCCGTGAATATCTTGCAATAATTTTGCGTTCAAGCGAGTGGATGCGTAGCGTGCAGGAATGATAACGGAAAAACCCATCAGCTTATTTTTCGTGCCTCTTCAATCAATAAAACTGGAATACCATCATTAATAGGATAAGCCAAACCACTAGTCTCACAAACTAGCTCGTCACCCACTTGCTTAAGTGGCGCTTTACTTTTTGGGCAAACTAGTAGTTTTAGCAAGGCTTCATCAATCATAATTTATTCGTTAATTCAGTCAAAAAATCATCGCTTAATTCAGCCTCAACATGCAAGTACCACATTTGACCTGTTGCGAATTCCTTACATTTTACACAATCCTTAGCGGTCATAAGAATAGGATAATCATCATCAAAAACAAGGTCTGAGCGAGTGAAAGCATGATGATCGACAAAACCATGTGTTTTTGCCTTGACACCCAATTGCGTTAAAGCACCAAAAAATCGATCTGGATAACCAATACCTGCAACTGCGTGGCAAGTCTGTTGATTGAAATAATCCAAAGGTTTTTTCTCATTAGTTGATACATTGACAAACATAATAGGCTTTAATGTCGAGGTGATTTCACCTGCATGCTGCGCACCATTATTAATAACAAAATCCACCGATTTTAATCTTGATTCTGACTCTCTGAGTGGGCCAGCTGGCAGAAAAAAACCATTACCAAAACGTCGCTTACCGTCGACCACAGCAATTTCAACTGATCTACCCATAGCGTAATGCTGTAGGCCGTCGTCACTAATCACAAGATCAACATTGTGTTTCATAACTAAGTCTATCACCGCTTGAGAGCGGTCTTTATTAACCATAACGGGGACTTGTGTTTGTGTGGCAATCAGCAACGGCTCGTCACCGGACTCACTGGCTTTTGTGTCTTGATTAACAGACAAACTTCCCTGTTTATGTGAGCCACCATAGCCACGGGAAACCACCCCTACTTGCTTACCTTGTTGCTTAAAATGATTTACCAGCGCAATAACAATAGGGGTTTTTCCGCTACCGCCAACGGTAATATTACCCACCACAATTACATCTACATTGGGGTTATGAGTGGTTAGTAACTTTGTCTGATAAAGGTATTTTCTAATACGAGATAGAAGATAAAAGACACCTGAAACCGGCAACAGCAAATAATTAACAAACCCTCGATTGTTTAGATCCATTACTAAAAATTTATTCCCACCTTTAAAACGCTAATTATGACAAAATATCAGCACCATGAGTGTTGAATTTAGTATTTCTAACCAATATTTGCGTTCCAATCGTAAAAAGGGCTTTGTTTCTTTTATTTCTGGCGTCTCTATGGTTGGGTTAGTTCTAAGTGTAATGACACTTATTACCGTTCTGTCAGTTATGAATGGTTTTCATAAAGAGCTGAGAGATAGAGTGTTAAGCGCTATTTCACATTCAACTATCAATGAATATGATGGCGCGTTGAAAGACTGGCAAACGCTCAGACTGTCTATCAACCAAAATCCACATGTGCTTGAATCATCGCCTTATATTGAGCGCTACGGCCTGCTGAGTATTAATGGTAGGTCTCAAGGTGTTAGTGTGAGAGGTGTTGAGCCAAGCTTAGAAAAAAACACCTCAATCTTACTTGATAACATTAAAAGCGGCAACGCCGATTTAACGGGGCCCAATATTCTAATCGGCTCTGGCTTAGCGCTGCAGCTTGGTGCAGTTATTGGCGATAGAATAACCTTGCTCACACCTGAGATTTCAAATAGTATTATTGGCATACAGCCCCGCTTCAAACGCTTTACCCTAAGCGGTATTTTTGATGCCGGCATTAATGAGTACGATAACAATCTAGCCTTTATCCACCTCACTCAAACTCAAAAATTGTACAGCATGAAGGGTTTGGTTTCTGGCATTAGGCTCAAAGTAGACGACCTATTCGAAGCTAAAAAAATCACCAATCAAGTGGTTAAAAAATTGGGCAATGATCGTTATTACGGTACAGATTGGACACAAAAAAAAGCCAACTTTATTAAAGCGCTAAACCTTGAAAAACAAATGATTGGCATTGTTTTATCACTTATTATTGCAGTTGCTGCTTTTAATATTGTTTCAATGATGGTCATGGTGGTGACAGATAAAAAAACTGATATCGCCATTCTTAAAACTATCGGCATGACGCCCAAACGCATTGTCAAACTGTTTTTTTATCAAGGCATTACCATCGGTGTTGTGGGTATTGTCTTAGGTGTTGCTTTAGGTATTTTGCTATCGCTTAATATTGAATCCGTGGTGAGTGGTATTGAATCCATACTAGGGTTTCAATTCTTTCCTAAAGATGTGTTTTATATTAATCGATTCCCTTCTGAGATCCATCTAAGTGATGTGGTTAAAGTGGCGACTGGCGCTTTTGTTTTGGTTATTTTGGCTGCAATCTATCCGGCAAAACGCGCCGGAAAAATTGAAATTTCTAAGGTGTTAAACCATGAGTGATTTAATTCAATGCCAACAGGTGAGCTACCATTACAACAGTGGTAACGTCAAAACACCTGTACTTGAAACACTTAACCTAAGTATTAGCCAAGGTGAATCAATTGCTATTTTAGGTCAATCAGGCTGTGGTAAGTCTACACTGCTTAATCTATTAGGCGGAATGAGCCAACCCAGTGTAGGGCAAGTGTTCTTAAGTGGTAATAATTTGAGTAAATTAAATGAAGATCAAATCACTGATTTACGCGCCCAACACTTAGGTTTTGTCTTTCAATTTCACCACTTATTAAAAGACTTTAGCGCACTAGATAATGTCGCAATGCCACTACTGATTCGTGGTGACAATAAACAAACTGCTTTAACATCCGCTAAGGAATTACTCTCAAAAGTTGGCTTAAAAGATAGAGTTGATCATCGACCTGCAGAGCTTTCTGGTGGTGAGCGCCAACGTGTTGCCATTGCTCGTGCTTTAATCACTCAACCGAGCTGTTTGCTAGCTGACGAGCCAACGGGTAATTTAGATGCCAAAAATGCAGCTGATGTACTATCCTTAATGATTGAGCTTAACCAAGCGCAAAACTCAGCTCTAGTAATGGTGACACACGATGAAAAGATTGCACAACAAATGCAGCGAATCTTAGTTTTAGAAAATGGGCGACTTAGCGAATCTTAGAGTCTGTTCTAACTAGCATGTTACTACCATCCACATAGCATAGCTTTGGTGCGTAATCTTGCATCTCTTGTTCATCGTACTGCGCATAAGCAGCAATAATCAATAAGTCGCCCACATCGGCCTTGTGTGCAGCCGCACCATTGACAGAAATAACGCCCGAGTTGTCCTTACCACGAATAGCATAGGTGGTAAAGCGATTGCCATTATTAATGTTATAAATTTGGATTTGTTCAAAAGCACTAATACCAGCAGTGTCTAACAACACACCATCAATCTCACACGAGCCTTCGTAATCCAACTCGCTAGCAGTGGTAGTGACTCGATGAAGTTTAGCTTTTAAAAAAGTTCGTTGCATAATGTATCTATTTTAAAGTAAATCAAGTTAAGAATTTTATAAGTATTTTTCGAGTATTTTGATTTTTTACAAGGCGAATACTAAAAAATACAAAGGCGTGTAGTAAAGCTACGTAACTGAGTATTCTTTAATATTTAACACCGTACTCAGTATGGCGCCCCCCTTGAAGGGTGGAAAGTGAAAAGACGAAGTAAAAGGTTATCCTAAAAATTGGATCATGATGCCGGCGGCAATCGCCGATCCTATCACACCCGCAACATTAGGGCCCATCGCATGCATAAGTAAGAAATTATGTGGATTAGATTCTAGGCCTACTTTGTTCGAAACTCGAGCTGCCATCGGCACGGCAGAAACACCGGCAGAACCAATTAGTGGATTGATTTTGTTTTTGCTAAAGAGGTTCATGGTTTTTGCCATAATCACACCACAAGCAGTACCAATGGCAAATGCCACCATACCTAATACCAAAATTCCTAAAGTTTCTGTCTGTAAGAATTTATCTGCCATCAGTTTTGAGCCAACAGCCAAACCTAAGAAGATAGTTACAATATTAATCAAAGCATTCTGAGTGGTGTCACTAAGGCGATCAACCACGCCAGATTCTTTCATTAAGTTACCAAAAGCAAACATACCTAGTAGTGGTGCTGCATCTGGCAACAATAGAGCTACTAACATCAGCAACATAATTGGAAAAATAATTTTCTCTGATTGAGAAACTTCACGCAATTGTACCATCTCAATTTGACGCTCTTTTTCGGTGGTTAGTGCACGCATAATTGGCGGTTGAATCAGTGGTACTAATGCCATATAAGAATATGAAGCGACTGCAATCGCACCGAGTAAATCAGGTGCAAGTTTTGATGCTACATAAATACTGGTCGGGCCATCGGCACCACCGATAATACCAATCGCAGCAGCATCAGTTAAACTGAAATCAAAAATACCAACAGCCGTTAGACCGATTGCACCGAGTAAGGTCGCAAAAATACCAAACTGTGCTGCAGCACCGAGTAGCAATGTTTTAGGATTGGCCAATAGCGGGCCAAAATCAGTCAGCGCACCCACACCCATAAAGATAATTAACGGAAATGCGCCAGACTCGATACCGACCACATAAAACACATGCAGAATACCACTACCTTCAGCGATGCCAGCACCTGGAATATTAGCCAAAATCGCACCAAAACCAATAGGTAATAGCAGTAATGGCTCAAAGTTTTTAACAATCGCTAAGTATAAAAGCAACATACCTACCAATAGCATGAGGCCTTGACCCCACACCATTTGGTTTAAGCCAGTATTATTCCAAAGTAAATTTAAATGTTCCATGCTAAATTATGCGAGTGTTAATAAAGTTTGCCCTACCGTTACCGAATCACCTTCTTTGACACTGATTCCTGTAACCACACCACCTCGAGCCGCTCTAATTTCTGTTTCCATTTTCATGGCTTCTAAAATAACCAAGACATCACCTTCATTTACTTTTTGATTTAACGACACCATAACTTTCCAGATGTTGCCAGAAAGTGGTGCGCCAATTTCTTCGCCACCGGTGGCTGGTACATCAGCAACAATTTCTTTTTCAACTGGAGCACTTGCTGATACAGAAGTATCAGAAGCAGCTTTCATCGAGGTAACATTACCACCAGCAGAAACCTCAACCGAGTAAGAAGCGCCTTTGAACGATACTGTATAAGTACCTTCTTCACTATCAGGCGCAGCACAAGCGTCTTTAACTTGAGGTATTGGTTCAAAGAAATCAGGATTGTTACGATTTTCTAAAAATGAAATACCTACTTGTGGGAAAAGTGCGTAAGTCAACAAATCGTCAATTTTATCATTGGCTAAAGTAATGCCTTTATCAGACACAATGGTGTCAAACTCTTGCTCAAGAATATGCATTTCAGGTGCTATGTTGTCAGCTGGGCGACAAGTAATAGGCTCGCCACCCTCTAATACTTTGGCTTGCAATGCTTGGTCAACTGGTGCTGGTGCTGCGCCATATTCACCTTTTAAAATGCCGGCCGCTTCTTTAGTAATAGTCTTGTAACGCTCGCCAGTTAACACATTGAGCACCGCCTGAGTGCCCACAATTTGTGAGGTTGGGGTTACCAATGGAATATAGCCTAAATCTTTACGTACACGAGGAATCTCTTCCATGACTTCGTCAATCTTATCTGATGCGTTTTGCTCACGGAGTTGGTTCTCCATGTTAGTTAGCATGCCGCCTGGCACTTGTGAAAGCAAGATGCGCGAATCTACACCTTTAAGTGAGCCTTCAAATTGTGCATATTTACAACGAATAGGTCTAAAGTAAGCATCAATCTCTTCTAATTTTTCTAAATCTAGGCCGGTTTTTCTTGGGCTGTTTTCTAAAATAGAAACCACAGAATTAGTCGCAGAATGGCCATAAGTCATACTCATAGAGCCAATCGCCGTATCAACACGATCAATACCCGCTTCAACTGCTTTAACAATACTGGCTGTCGACAAGCCTGTGGTTGCATGGGCGTGCAACTGGATTGGGATATCAACTGCCGCTTTTAACTCTTTAACCAAGTCATAAGCAACATAAGGCTGTAACAAGCCTGCCATGTCTTTAATACAAAGCGAGTGCGCACCCATGTCTTCAATCTCTTTAGCCATGTCTATCCAAGTTTGCATATTATGCACCGGACTCACAGTATAAGAAATCGTACCTTGTGCATGTTGACCTAGCTTAATGGTTTGGTCGGTAGCTGTTTTTAGATTTCGCATATCGTTCATCGCATCAAAAATACGGAAAACATTCACGCCGTTCTCAACACAACGATCAACAAACTTGCGTACCACATCGTCACTATAGTGACGATAGCCTAATAAATTTTGCCCTCTAAGCAACATTTGCTGGGGCGTGTTTGGCATTACCGCTTTAATTTCACGAATTCTGTCCCAAGGGTCTTCACCCAAATAACGAATACAAGAATCAAAGGTTGCGCCACCCCACGACTCCATTGACCAATAGCCAATTTTGTCTAGTTTGTCTGCAATTGGTAGCATATCATCAATGCGCATACGCGTTGCGAACAATGACTGGTGCGCATCTCTAAAGACAAGCTCAGTAATTTCAACTTTATTAGCTGTTGCCTTATCGGCTTTTTTAGTTAGATTTTTTAAAAAGTTTATCATTGCGTCTATGCCCCTCTGTGCATCTTGATGGCTTGTTCAATAACAAACTTAGTCTCTTCGTCCAATTCGTCTTTTAGACTTAAATTGTCATCGTGATGAGTATCATCATCATGCGACTGCTTGTTCATTTTTTGGATAATAATCGACATGGCTTTAGTCACAAACACTAATAAAGTTAAGAACAGAAATACAAAACCCATACCAAACAAGGTAAGGTTAAGCGCTTCTGCAATAAGTTCTGTTTGTTGTTCCATATTCATTTTTTATCTATTAATTTGGTACCGATGGACGGGGTCGAACCGTCACTCCGTGAGGAACCGGATTTTGAATCCGGCGTGTCTACCAATTCCACCACATCGGCAATAAATGCTTTACTTATGTCTAAAGGTAATTCTACCTTTGGTAAGGTCATAAGGTGTCATTTCAACGGTTACCTTGTCACCGGGTAATATGCGAATATAGTGCTTACGAATCTTCCCAGAAATATGCGCCAATACGCTATGGCCATTTTCTAACTCTACCGTAAAGGTAGTATTGGGTAGTTTTTCTTTAACCACACCTTCTAACTCAATATAATCGCTTTTTGACATTGTGTCTGTTTTCTCAACTTAAGTAAATGGGATTATTTTACCCGAATGTCTAGCCTTAGACAAAAAAAGGGAAAGGCTCTAGCATTATTCAAATAAGCTATAATTAGCCTATTTTTCGCCCACTTTAACTACCAATGAAAACAAGTTTTGAATTTTTCCCACCAAGAACTGACAAAGGCAAACAAACTTTAGCGCAAGTTCGACAAGAATTAAGCGTAATCAGTCCTGAATACTTCTCTGTGACTTTTGGTGCTGGTGGCACAACTCAAGACGCTACACTTGAAACCGTGCTGGATATCCAAGCAAACGACGGTATTCCAGCAGCGCCGCATTTGTCATGCATTGACTCTGAAAAATCCAAAATCATTGAGTTACTTGACAAATACAAAGCTGCAGGTATTAACCGCATTGTTACTCTACGTGGTGATATTCCATCGGGTGTGCGTGAAATTGGTGATTTTCATTATGCCAATGAGTTAGTAGAATTCATCAAATCTCAATACAACGATCATTTTCATATTGAGGTAGCCGCTTATCCAGAGATGCATCCACAAGCTAAAAATATCCAAACCGATCTTGCGCACTTTGCCAATAAAGTCAAAGCGGGTGCAGATGCCGCCATTACTCAATACTTTTATAATGCCGACGCTTATTTCAGATTTAAAGATGAAGCTGAAAATCTGGGTATTAATATTCCAATTACGCCCGGTATTATGCCAATTACCAATCACACGCAGTTGGTCAGATTTTCCAATATGTGTGGCGCTGAAATTCCAAAATGGATTTTAGAAAGATTGAAACTTTATGAAAATGACTTGGACTCTCTGACTGCGTTCGGCACAGAAGTAGTGTCTAACCTATGCCAAACTCTTAAAGATCAAGGGGTTGATAGCTTTCATTTTTACTCAATGAATCGAACCGAACCATCACTATCGATTGCTAAAAATCTACTTTAGTGTTGCTTGCCAACCCACTCTTGAATTTTGTGTAAGTATTCTTTATTTTCAGAATGGCAAAGCTCCTCAAGAACAATCAGTCTTTCGCTTAATTCTGCGAAAACATGCTCGTAATGCTGGTTTTTAATTTCTTCTTTATAGAGTCTAGACTTTAAAACAGCAATCGCGCTAATATAAGCTTTTTCATTTTCAGCATGTGCAGCGTCAACTGACCCTGATTTATATATAGCATCATCTTTGATTTGTTGCATTTTTTGAATGCGCTTATCTTGTTCAGAATTTAAACTAGCATTTGGATAGGCTAGTCTCAAACTGTCAATGGTGACATAACCCTCATGCGTTTGTAACTTTCCACTATTGATTTGCGCTTGAATATCAAAACGACTAATACCCAACATTCGTGCGGCCTTTGACACGCTTAACTTAACCATCTTCTCTCCCCAAAAAAATAAGCTATAGTTTACAAAATAACTAGGTTTTACTCACTTGTCAAGTGTATTAGTGTTTAATAAAATAAATTCAATGGCTTGCATAAGCCCTTCATCGTTGGTTTGTGGTGCAACTTCAACCTTATAAAAACCAACTGACTGTGCATAAGTTTTGATTCGATCGCTCAACACTACTAACGGATATTGCTTAATAGACTGAAGCGCCTTAACATCCATTTGTTCAACCATTGATATTAAGGTTGACAAACTTTCTACACTGGTAATCGTGATAACACCTTGGTCACTTTGTAAAAATTGGGTTAATGAAGCTTGATGTAGAGGTACAACCTTACATTGATTACGCTCATATACTTCAATATATTCAACAATGTTATTCTTGCCTAGGCCCTCTCTTAAGGTTTCCCTGCCACCTTTACCTCGAAATATTAAGATATCTTTATCTGATAATTCACCCACCTCAGGCATTGCTAATAGCGACTCACTAGAGGCTTTGGCTTGTGGAAAGGCATCTACCTTAAAGCCATAATCATTTAGTTTTTTTGCTGTTGCTGAGCCCACCGCAAAAATTTTATCATGGCGATGATCCAAAGAGCTTAAGGCCTCTAGACCATATTCCACCGCATTAGCGCTAATAAAAATAACTGCATCGTATCGCTCTTTTAAAGGTGAGCTTTTTAAAGCTTCAATTTTTAAAGTTGGAAACAAAAGCGCTTGATGACCGCATTCATTCACCAGTGCCTCTAGCGGCTTAACCTGGTTAAACGGGCGTGTTAGTAAAATATTCAAAATCCTAATAAATCTGCAATAATACGAATTTTATTCAGTGCTGCACTCTCTGCAAACTTACAAATTAATATAGTTTTGGTATTAACACTTGAAACTTCCTCAAGGTAAGCTCGCATCTGCTTTTCATTCCAAATTTCTGAAGAATACAAAACTGGATACTGGTTAAAGCTTAAAGTTTGCGCGTTAACCTTAGCCTCTTTTAAGCCGAGTTTTAATGGCTTGACTGATTGAAAACAAAGTTGATAATCTACTAATAAATCCATTACCACTTTATCTGGTGCTGCATCTACTTCACAAAATAAAGTGAAATATTGCCGATAATCCGCCACAGATCTCAACAGTCGACTTAGTTGTTTAATATCAAATAATTGCGATTGCTCGATTGATAACACCAGCTCAAACTCTTCGTTAGTTTCTTCTATATCTTCAAAAATTTGATCAAGATCTTCATCAGTATCAATTGATAAAGACAGTGTTTTAAACATGGCAGAGTAATAGTCAAAACGCCAATCCGATGGCAAATCATCTGGATAAAAATCATCCTGCAGGTCTAAACCACTACGACCAATTAAAAATTCTGTCTCACTCATCGATGTCTAATCCATTTATAATAGGTGAAAATTACATATCACACAAACACATGGAAGGTATTCTACTACCAATTATTGCTCTTTTATCAGGTTTTGTACTTTTAATTTGGAGTGCAGATGAATTCACTGAGAATGGTGCAAAAATTGCTAATATTTTTAAAGTATCGCCATTAATCATCGGGCTTATTATCTTTGGATTTGGTACTTCCGCTCCAGAAATGTTAGTCTCTGGACTGGCAGCCATGGACGGCAACACTGGCTTAAGCATTGGAAATGCAATCGGTTCAAATATTTTTAATATCGCTTTAGTATTGGGCATTAGCGCCATCATTATGCCGATTGAAGTCAATGACAACATTCTCAAGAAAGAATGGATATTCTTAATGGTCGCCACTCTTTGTGCGGGATTGTTGCTGCGAGATGGTCGCCTTGATCTGGTAGATGGTCTGATCTTATTGTCACTACTTGTTCTGTTTTTATCCTACACACTAAGAGAGGCAAAAAATAAAAAACATCACGAGTTTGATGATCTTGAACATACTGCAGACAGGAGCCAAATAGGTAAAACTTGGATGTTATTACTGGTTAGTTTGATCGTGCTTATTTCTAGTGCAAAATTAGTGGTGTACGGCGGTGTTGAAATTGCCAAATTTTTCCAAGTATCTGACTTGGTGATTGGTTTAACCGTTGTAGCGCTCGGCACCAGCTTGCCAGAGCTAGCTGTCTCCATTAGCAGTGTACTTAAAAAACAATATGAAATGGTGGTGGGCAATGTCATTGGCTCCAACCTCTTCAATACCATTGCTGTATTAGCAATTCCAGGTTTAATCCACCCTTCTGACGTGCCTGAACAAGTGCTTAGTCGAGACTACCCAATCATGCTACTACTAACAATACTGCTATTTGGCGTGTCTTACAAATTTGGTAAAAAACACATCATTAACCGTTTTGAAGGCGTGATTTTAGTGGGTGTCTTTAGTCTTTATATGTGGCTATTGTTTTGAATTTGTCCTTTAAAAGTGAACATGAAACTCAAGCATTTTCACAACAATTAGCCCAATGTACACACTCAATCAATCAAGCCATTGTCATTTATTTAGAGGGTGATTTAGGCGCGGGTAAAACCACGCTTGCAAGGGCTTTTATCCAAAACTTTGGTTTTGATCGAGTCAAGAGCCCCACCTATTCTTTAGTAGAAAGTTATCAAAACTCTGATATCAATATCCATCACTTTGATTGCTATCGCTTAAGCGATCCTGAAGAACTAGAATACATCGGCATACGCGACTATTTGGGTGACAAACACATTCAACTGATTGAATGGCCAACACTGGGAAAAGGTGCTATTGCACCGGCTGATCTAAGTATTACACTTAGCGGTATTGACGAACAAAGACAATTATCAATAACCACTCACACACCCATAGGTGAGCAACTACTTCAATGCATCAACGCTTTAATTGTTTAATTGTTTAATTGTCAAGAAATAGGCTTAGCAGGCACCTCACCTTCTTCAGGTGGCTCGTAGTTTGGATCATTAGGATTCATAAAGATAAAACCGTAGCCATTTTCAGTATCGATTTCATCAAAATCGACCACCATACCTTCTAACAATTCTTTTTGTGAATAAGACATAACATACTCAATGCCGTTAGATTCCAGATGGATGTCACCATCTGAGCGCTCATCAAAACCCATTAGGTATTGGAAGCCTTCATCAGTTTTATCAACTGCAAAGCGGATAAGCATGCCTTGGGCATCTGGATTTTGAGTAGATAGGCCAATTTCTTCAGCTGCATTTTTAGTGATTGTAATCATGTTTGTTTATCCTTAATAAAATTAACAAATTGCTCAACCCAATGATTACCGCCCACATTTCTAAGGTGTGAGTAAGTTGCTAATAAATTATGAGTTAGAATGCCGTCGTGCTTATTATCCACACCTACACCGCGTAAAACCTCATAGGCGTAATGGGTTTTTGGGTCGATATTCTCAAGTTTAGAATAATGAAATTCATGTGCATAAATCTTCTCGCTTACTTTGCCCCATGGATGTTGTTCAGTTGGTGCGAGTTGCACATAGCCTCGACCAATTGGCTTGGGTGTCATCAGGGTGTCAGCCTTAATCACGCCAACCATTTTATGTGTTTTCCCTTGATGCGTAATTTGTCGGCTCAAATACATTAAGCCGCCACATTCTGCATAAGTGGGCAACCCTGCCTCAATTTTGATTTTGATATCAGAAAGTAAAGATTGATTTTCTGATAAAGCGTCAAGTTGCATTTCTGGAAATCCACCACCAATAAACAAGGCGTCGGCTTTAGGTAGTTGCTTATCTGCTAGTGCATCAAAATACACCAAGTCAACTCCTAGAGACTCAAAGGCGTTAAGATCGTCTGGATAATAAAAACCAAAAGCACTGTCCTTAGCCACTGCCACCGTTAGGGTTTTCGTCGCATTATTCACTATAGGTGGTAAAGATTTAACCTTTGCTTTGTTTGATATTACTAGTGCTGATAAATCAACTTGATCAGTAATATGCTCGGCCGCACGATCAATAAAATTTTGTGACTCAGGGGTTTCGTTAGCCGGCATTAAGCCCTGATGACGCTCATCGATAATCAACTCTTTAGAGCGTCGAATAGCGCCTACGATAGGAATATCGGTGTAATGCTCGATGGCTTGCACTAATTTTGACTCATGACGCTCACCTGCTACTTTATTGAGAATCACCCCAGCAATAATGACATCTTTATCAAAAGCTTGGTAACCACTAACCAGTGGTGCAACACCGCGAGTAATTCCCGTAGCATCAACAACTAAAATAACCGATGTGTCTAATAATTTAGCCATATCGGCATTGGCGTCGCCGCCAGTCACACTCATACCGTCATACAGGCCTTTATTGCCTTCGATAATAGCAATATCACTCTGAGAGGCGTATTGGCGATATAACGCAATAATTTCACTCTCAGACATGTTGTAAAAATCTAAGTTATAACAAGGATTGCCACTGGCTTGAGATAGCCAAATTGGGTCAATATAGTCTGGGCCTTTTTTAAAAGCTTGAACGTTGAGTGATTGTGCTTTAAATGCTGCGCATAATCCTAGGCTAACAACGGTTTTGCCTGAGGATTTGTGTGCAGCAGAAAGATAGATAGATGAGGACATGCCCCATTATAGTGTGTTTTATTAAGCTTTGTAGTGCGGGTCGGTTACCTTATCTGCCAAGCTTTCAGGCAAGAACGGTAAAAACTTCACCAAGAATGTCACTGCAATAAGTGCCACAGCAATACCACCAACACCTAAAACAATCTCAGGTAATGATGGCGTATAAGCAGCAATACCACCGTAACCTTCTAAGACCTCTTTGCCTGGGAACATTTCCATTGGGTAAGCTTGACCACCAACAATAATAATGTAGAGTTGAATAACACCACCAACAAGCACAAGTACCGAAGCTAAGCCTAAAGTAGAACGATTGCCTCGAAGCGCAGGATGATAAATTAACCCCATTGGAATTAAGCCACCTAAGATGATTTGACCATACCAAAATAACTGAGTGTAAATACCGCCATCAAGCAGAATAAAGTTTTCAACACCGGCATTCTCAGCTAAGTACAAATTACCTAAATGCTTCACTGCAACAAAATACATTACTGCCGCAACAAACACACCTAAAAGCGTACCTAAGCGATTAACCACAGCGTCGCCTAATGGGCGCTCAGTCCACTTGTAGCTTGCCATCAAAATCAGGATAAAGAATGCTAATCCAAATGCAAACGACATAATGATAAACATTGGCGCCATAATGACAGCGTCATACGCTTGACGAGCTACCAAGAAACCAAAAATAGAACCGGTACCAGTGGTTAGAATTAAACGCCATGAGAATGCCGCCAAACCTGCCTTAGAGGTAAAGTTATTCATACGACGCTCAAACATCATCCACAAGTACACAGCAACAATCACAAAGAAGCCGTTATATAAGATAATATTCCAAGCAAAAATTGATTTAAAGTTGTATTCAGTCATTGCTACAATCAAACGATCAGGGCGACCCAAGTCTAATACCAAAATCATCAAACCACCTGCCAATAATGCTAGTGACACCAGGCCAGATAGTCGGGACAAAGGCTTGTATAGCTTCTTGCCAAACACTGACGCGATAGAGGCAACATTAAGCGCGCCGGAAGCAGCAACAATTAGGAATAAAGCAAATACGTGTGGCATACCCCACACAATACGGTTGCTCATGCCAGTTACATGATGGCCGTTGTGCTCCATGTAGTATACAGCGCCCAATGCCGCTAAAATTAGCACGCCCAAGCCTGCAACTAACGCATAAAAACCTAAGCTTCTTCCCTGTGTTTCTTCGTAACGAATGTTCATAAAATTCCTAAATTTTGTTACTGTTAAATGCCGCTATAACGTACACCAGTATTCAGATCTAAATCTGCTCTAATTTGTGCACTTTGAACTTTTTTGAGTGTTTGGTTGATATTACTCTTTGGATCATATAAATCACCAAAGATAACCGCATCACTATTCACACTAGCAACACAAGCTGGTGTTTCACCCTTGTCTACTTTATGTACACACAAAGTACAAGATTCAACCGTACCCTTGCCACGTGGCATGTGCTCGCGTTGATCAGTTAATTCTTCATGTACAAATGAACGTGCATCGTATGGGCAAGCCATCATGCAGTAACGACAACCAATACAAAGGTGTCTATCCACTAAAACAATACCGTCTTCGCGTTTCATTGATGCGTTAGTTGGGCAAACATCCACACAAGGCGGCTCTTCACAATGCTGACACATGAGTGGTAAATCAGTTACCTTGCCAGTTGCCTTATCTTTTACTTTTAATTTCTTAATCCAGCTGGCTTTTTGGTCGCCCGTAGAGTGTGCTTCGTTACCCCAACCCTGCTCTTTTTGACAAGCACTAACCATGCCATCAATATTGGCTTCAGTTAGCTTATTGGTATCAATTAACATACCCCAACGCTTATCTTTAGTTACTGGGTTTTCATTGGCATTCGCTGCAAACGTGGTTAGCGTAATACCGCTGGCAATCGTAGCCACACCTGCAGTTGTTGCAGTTGTAGTTTTAATAAAGTCACGACGATTTAATGTTTTACTCATTATTTAACCCCTTTGTAACTTGCGCCCGGTGTTGTGCGATGACAACTAAAGCAATCAACACTGACACTTACCTTTTGATGGCAAGTTGAACAAAACTGATCTTGTTCGTTTACTGAATGGTATGTATTGGTTTTTTCATCTTTATTAGCGTGACAATTTACACAGCCTTTTAATGAATTTTCATCAGTGCGTACACCCTGTCTGAGTGTTTTATCACGCTTATGATTTAAAAACTCAGGGTGCATTTTACGAATGACCGAAACACTGTCATGGTGCTGTTTAGTGCTTTGAGCCGCTTCTGAATGACCAGAAATCGGGTTTTCATATGCACTCGTAATGCCTGTTAAAGCAAAACCAATAAAAATAACTAATAAACGAACCATATTTCTCTCTCTTTAATTAATTTAGATTAATCGCTACCTAAGCCCATTTGAATGTAACCCGTCGGACATACATCAGCACAGATATGACAACCAACACACTTGTCATAGTCAGTATCAACATAACGACCAAGTGTTGATTCATCCTTTTTAACCTTAAATACAGCATCTTGAGGACAGTACATAACACAGTTATCACACTCAAAACACAATCCACAAGACATACAACGACCCGCTTCTTTTTGTGCTTCTTCTTCACTATAACCAATTAGGCGCTCATCAAAATTACCCAAGACATTGTCAACGTTAACCAACTTATGATTACGTGCATTACGCGCTTCTTCATCGAAATGACCTAAGAATAGTTCGGTATGTGGAATAATTGAAGCAAATGAACGATCTTCAAAATTATGCACTGCGTAGTCTGCTGTATCTGTACCTTTACCTGGTGTACCGCCTTCACTGTAGTCTTCAGTTGGTGCAAGATCCCACTCATTAAGCTTCTCCATCAGGTCAAAGTAATGTACGTCAACCTTAGGTCGAGCTGTTTGATCTTTGCCAGCAAGGTAATCGCCAATACTTTCAGCAACAATACCGGCTTGGCCAATCGCAGTTGTTAATAAGTGTGGACGAACGACATCACCACAAACAAAGAAGCCTGGCTTATTAGGCACTTGGTAGTTTCTGTCAGCATCAATAAAGCCATGCTCATTAAAGAATGAATCGTCCATGCCTTCGTTGTCAACACCTTGACCAATAGCTGGAACGATTAACTCACACTCAACATCAAATTCAGAGCCTTCAATTGGCGTAGAGCCATCATCTTCTAGGCGTACAAAACGTAGTGCAGTTGCACGACCATCTTCGCCTTTAATTACTTCAACTGGGCTTAATTGACCTTCGATTTCAACACCTTCACGATTAGCATCATCGATTTCTTCTTGTGCTGCTGGCATGTTCTCAATCGTAGAACGAGTTGTTAACAATACATCTGCACCTAAACGTTTAGAAGTATCAACTACATCATGTGCAGTATCGTTAAATATAATGTTTTCTGGTCTGTCTTTTGCAGGAACATTAGTAATATTACCCAAACGACGAGCAACTGAAACAACGTCAATAGAAGTATCACCACCACCAATGCAAATCACTTTACCAGTAATATGCTGTAAACGACCTTGATTGTAAGCTTCTAGGAAGGCAACACCAGATACACAGTTAGTCGCATCGCCACCAGGAATTGGCAGTGAACGACCACTCATTGCGCCGATTGCAAATAATACAGCATCATATTCTTTCTCTAATTCTTCAACAGTAACATCAACACCTACTTTAGTGTTCATTTTGGTTTCAACACCTGTCTCTAGAATACGGTCAATCTCATATTGCAACACATCACGTGGTACACGGTAGTCAGGAATACCATACATCATCATACCGCCTAACTTTTCATACTTTTCAAACACAGTGACTGCATGACCTTGCTTACGTAATTGCAATGCAGCGGCTAAACCACCACAACCACCACCAATGATCGCTACTTTTTTACCCGTAGGCTCAGCGTTAACATCAAATTTAAAACCTTCTTTCTTAGCGTTATCACCGATGAACTGCTCAACCGCATTAATACCGATTGTATCTTCTACTTCATTACGGTTACAGCCGTCTTCACAAGGAGCAGGACAAACACGACCCATAATTGATGGGAATGGGTTTGCATCTGTAGAGCGCTTAAATGCGTACTCTTGCCATGTCATGTCACCCGGCGGTGTTTCCATGCCACGAACGATATCTAACCAACCACGAATATTGTGGCCTGATGGGCACGAACCTTGACAAGGTGGTGTTTGAGCAATATAAGTTGGACACTTGTAAGAAGTGTCATTTTGGAAAATCTTTTGGTTCCATGGAACTGAGCCTAACTCATCACCTTCATCTTTAAACATTCTGAACGTGTGGTTGTCACCTTTGTAATTTTGTCCGTACGGATTCTTTTGCATATCAATTCTCCTTGTCTATTATTCTGTTACTTCTTCAGCTGCTTCTTCTGTAGCTGAATCGTCTGTTTGTGGTTTTTCCATAATGATTGCTTCACTTACCAACTGGTGAGCACTTACAATCATGTATGGGTCAAAATCAAATTTTGGTAAAACTTTAGAAAACTGTGATTTACAAATAGCACAAATAGCTACTAATGTATCAACACCGTCTGTCTTTTCTACTTCTTTCAGAGCCTGCATTCTTGGCATTGCGCCTTTAATACGGATCTCCATTAAATCGTCTGTTAGTAAGCCGCCGCCACCGCCACAACAAAACGTTGATTCTTTAATTGTAGAACGCTCCATATCAACATAGTTGTTACAAACCGCTTTAAGTACTTCACGTGGCAAGATAAACTGACCATTTGGAATACCACCCATGTTTGTTGCTCTAGCAACGTTACATGAATCATGGAAAGTCACAGTGCGATCGTCATTTGCAGACTTGTCAAACTTAATCTTATCGCGCTGAATTAAATCATGTGTGTACTCAATAATGTGCTGTGGCTGTGGGTAACGCGAATCTAATTGGTTTTGTAATTTCAAACCAAATTCATCTGTTGCGCCTGCGCCAACACCCGTTAATGTATTCCAGAAACTGTATGCTACGCGCCAAGCATGGCCACACTCGCCGACCATCACACGAGACACTTCTAAATCAAGCGCTGCCTTACGAATACGTAATGCTGCTTTACGCATGATGTCGTACGAGCCAATAAACATACCAAAGTTTGCACCTTCAGAAGCGTACGAACTCATGGTCCAACTAACGCCGTCTTCGTGGAAAACTTTACCATAACCAATTAGGCCGTCAATATGTGGCTCAGCAAAAAAGTCTGCTGATGGAGTGATTAATAAGATTTCTGCACCCTTAACATCTAATGGGTATTTAACTGCAATACCTGTTTCTTCTTCAATCTCTTCTTCAAGATCCAATAAAGTATCACGCAATGCTGGCTCAGGCAAACCCAGGTTATTTCCAATAGTGATCGCCTTGCCTAAAATTTGGTTACAGTATTTTTGACCCACACC
>JAQWRQ010000006.1 GCA_029243595.1 Gammaproteobacteria bacterium
GCCTAAAAAATAGGTTTCGTATATAATTCTAATAATTATTAGTAATATTTGTTTTGATGCGCATTAATCATCCTTTAACTGGCTCTATGGTTGCCCTAATTACCCCAATGTTTTCAGATGGGTCAATAGATTTTGACGCACTTGAGTCTTTGGTTGAATTCCATATCAACTCAGGCACTAAAGCTATTATTTCTATGGGTACAACGGGTGAATCGGCAACGCTTAATCATGCTGAGCATGTTGAAGTCATGAGAAAAACTGTTGAATTTTCTAATGGCCGTATCCCAGTGATTGCAGGTACAGGCGCAAACTCAACCACTGAGGCAATTACATTAACCCAAGCAGCTAAAGACATCGGTGCAGATGCTTGTTTATTAGTGACACCGTATTATAACAAGCCCACCCAAGAGGGGCTTTACCAGCACTACAAAGCCATTGCCAAGGCGGTCGATATTGACCAAATCTTGTACAATGTTCCTGGTAGAACGGCAGTAGATTTATTGCCTGAAACAGTGGCTCGTTTATCAACAATTAATAATATTATTGGCGTTAAAGATGCGACTGGGGATTTAATAGTCGCTCAAACATTGATTGATAATTGCCCTGAAGATTTTCTGCTTTATAGTGGCGATGACGCCACAGCGATCGAATTTATTTTAATGGGTGGTCATGGCGGTATTTCTGTAAGTGCAAATGTTGCACCTAAAGCAGTCTCGGATGCCTATAATGCTGCTATGGATGATGATAAAAGTTCAGCAGAAGTTATTAATTCAGCATTGACTGGTTTACATCAGAATTTATTTATTGAATCGAATCCAATTCCAGTTAAATGGGCATTGCATAAGATGAACAAATGTGAAAGCGGTATTCGTTTACCACTCACAAAATTATCACAAGAAGCTCGAGCAACACTAGAGCAAGATTTATCATTATTGGGAGTTATATAAACATGTTGGCTAAATTATCAATTACTTTATTAGCACTGTCTCTAGGTGGCTGTATTTCACTTGGTGGAGATGATGAAGAAGAAAAACAAGTAGGCTTGGGCGAAAGAGACATTAAATACTATTCTAACAAAACAGTAACATCGTTAGAAATTCCACCGGATTTAACCAAGCCAAGCGCTCAGAATTCATTTAAGTTAGAAAACTATGTTTCTAATATTCAAGAAGATACGATCAGCTTCAGCGATAAAGATAATGCTATTAAAGAAGCCACAAGTATTTTAAGAACGCCATCTAATATCGAAGTCAAAAGATCGGGAAATCGTCGCTGGCTATTGGTTGATAAAAATCCAGATGCAGTTTGGAATTTATCTAAAAGCTTCTTTAAATCGCACGGCTTTGCTATTAAAAAGACCAATAAAAAAATTGGCTTAATGGAGACAGATTTTTTAGAAAATCATCCTGAGATTCCAGATCGTTCTCTGGGTGTTATCCGCTCTATGTTGAAAAAAGCTATCGCAGCGAGATACGCACTACCAATTGTGGATAAATACCGTATCCGTATTGAGCCGTCTAAGACAGGTGAAAAATCTGAGGTATATCTATCTCTAACTTCAATGGAAGAGGTGTTAACGAAAGCGGGCAGTGATGATGAAAATACGATTTGGCAGTCTCGCCCTAAAGACCAGGTTTTAGAAACAGAGATGTTGTATCGTCTAATGACTTTCTTAGGTAGTGATCATGCAGTAGCAAGAGAGAAAATCATTCAAGCTAAAGAAGATCAGAAGTTAACAGTTTCGTTATCTAAGGGTGTTAATGGCTATGCTAAATTAACTTTTTCACTTAATCAGTATGATACTTGGGACAATATGGGTTGGGCGCTGGATCAGTTAAACGTCGATGTTGAAGATAAAGATGTGAAAGAGGGTAGTTTCTATATCAACGTCGCTAGAACAGAAGATCAAGGACTTTGGTCGCGCATGTTTGGCGATGATGCGATTAAAAAATCTTTCCAAATTTTAGTCAGACAAACACAAGGTAATGCAACAGAAGTCTACTTTAATGATATTTCTGAAGAAAATGAGCAAGCAACCATTG
The DNA here is from genome assembly GCA_029243595.1 of Gammaproteobacteria bacterium. GTDB lineage: Bacteria > Pseudomonadota > Gammaproteobacteria > PS1 > Pseudothioglobaceae > Thioglobus_C. The sequence continues at coordinate 2,043 of JAQWRQ010000006.1, forward strand.
ACTTTAGTCATGAATTCTTGGGGAATATTGCTAAGCAGTTTTAAAGCCTAAGTGGCATTAAACTCATCAATTATTAACCAAATCATCCAGCAAGAAATATTGCTGGATGATTTATCAGATGATGATTTAGCCGAGTTTTGTCAAACTGCTAATCTTGCTTACCGATCAGGTGAGTCAATTATTAGTGATCAGGACTATGATTTTATTTATCTGCCTGCGCTAAAACAAAGATTACCCCAGCATCCTTTATTGCAATCTATCGAGCCTGAAGGGCAAGGATTTTCTGAAGAAAAGGTCTTGTTGCCAGAGATTATGCTCTCAACTGACAAAGCGTATTCCTGGGATGAAATTCGCAAATGGATCGAGCGACTTGAGAAATCTGCTGTCGACATAGGCCTTGCCTATGTCGATATTCAAATAAAAGCCACACCTAAGCTAGATGGCTTTGCTGGATTTGATGATGGTGCTCATCTTTATACGCGAGGAGACGGCAAAAAAGGTAGTGACATCACCCGTGTATTTGATCGAGGATTACAAGTTTACAATGATTCTAAGCGTGGCCAAGGTGCGGGTGAGATTGTTATTAAAAAAAGTTATTTCGAATCACATTTATCGCAAGATTTTGAATACCCACGTAACTTCCAAGCCAGTTTAATTAAAGAAAAAGCACTAGACGAAAAAGCCAAACAAGCCATTACAGATAAAGCCGCATTATTTGTGCCTTTTGCTCAACTACCTACTTGGTCGGGTAGTATTAAAGAGATGAGCGAGAACTTTGAAGATATTGTAGAAAAAGTACTGTCTACTGTTGATTTTGATGTGGATGGCGTAGTATTTGAAACAACGAATAACGATTTAAAAAATCAAATGGGCGCCAATCGAAAATTCCATCGTTGGCAAATCGCCTTTAAAGAAAACAAAGACAAAGCACAGGTCAAGGTTTTGTCGGTAACACCTCAAGTTGGGCGCACTGGTAAGATCACACCAGTGGCAGAGCTAGAGCCGACCTTGCTGAGTGGCGCAACAATAGTGCGAGCAACAGGGCATCATTACGGTTTAGTCAAAGAGCAAGGGTTAGGTACGGGCAGTGTGATTGAGCTTACACGCTCAGGCTTGGTTATTCCTAAGATTAACCAAGTCTTGAAATCAGCACCTGTTGAGATCCCTACATTATGTCCAAGTTGTGGTGAGTCATTGAAATGGGAGTCTGATTTTTTAATGTGTGTTAATCACGACTCATGTCCAGCGCAAGTGGTCGGGAAAATGGAGTATTTTTTCAAAATATTGGCCAATAATGACGGCTTTGGTATTGCCACCATTGAAAAACTTTATGAACATGGTATACGTAGGATTTCGCAAATTTACGCATTAACTGT
>JAQWRQ010000023.1 GCA_029243595.1 Gammaproteobacteria bacterium
GCTTTGTTATTAGAAAATGAGCTTATTAAGCAATATACGCCGCGTTATAACATCTTACTAAAAGACGCAAAAAGCTATCCGTATATTTATATTACTAATGACAAGCACCCAAGAGTGAGTTTTTATCGCGGTCAGAAAAATAAAGACTACCAATTTTTTGGGCCTTATCCATCAGCCCATGTTGTGAGAGATTCATTATCCTTATTGAAAAAAATATTCAAAGTTCGCCAATGCACCAATAGCGTCTATCGATCTCGATCTCGACCTTGTTTGGAATATCAAATAGGCCTTTGTACAGCGCCTTGCGTTGGGAAAATAAGCGATGAAAATTACACATACGATGTGTCAATGATGTCGTTATTTTTAAGTGGAAAAGACAAAGAAACGCTAGACAAAGTGTCAAATAAAATGCAGCAAGCATCAATCGACTTAGATTTTGAGCTGGCAGCGCATTACCGAGATCAGTTGATTGGGTTGCGAACACTCCAAGAGCAACACGCCTCTCAGAGTATGGATGATATGGATGTGGTGAGCATTGTTGAGCAAGAGGGTATTCATGCTATTGAAGTGCTGTTTATTCGCTCGGGTAAGCAAATCGGGCAAGAGTGTGTTTTTCCAAAGCATGCTAAAGGCAAATCGACCAAGGTGGTTTTATCAGCCTTCTTGCCATTGTATTATTTGGGTAAAGACACGCCGAAGCAATTACTTTTGAGTGAAAAACTAGCAGATAAAACGCTTATTGCCTCAGCTTTAAATACAAGAATTATTGACACGCCTCAAAAAGATAAACGTCATTTTTTAAAAATTGCAGCACTCACTGCGACAGAAAACTTAAAACAGCATCTGATTTCAAAGTTCACCAAACGCAAACAACTCGAGCAATTGAAAATAACACTAAACCTTGGCTCTCTACCCAATGCTATGGAGTGTTTTGACATTAGTCATACCATGGGTGAGGCGACTACCGCCTCTTGCGTGGTGTTTGAAAAAGGCCTGCCTAAGGTTAAAAAGTATCGACAATTTAATATTAAAAACATCACCCCTGGCGATGACTATGCAGCGATGAACCAGGCAGTTTTTAGGCGTTACTCTAGGCTTTTGAAGAACGATAAACCTTTGCCAGACGTGGTGTTTATTGACGGCGGCTTGGGTCAGCTTAATCAGGCGATTATGGTGATGGATTCCATTGGTATTGAGTCAATTCAGTTAGTTGGCATAGCTAAGGGAGAAGGTAGAAAGGCTGGGCTTGAAACACTAATTATGGTTAAAGATGGCAAGACTCAAAAAATCAACTTGCCGCCTCATGATCAAGCACTCATGTTGGTTAATCATATTCGTGATGAATCGCATCGATTTGCAATTAAAAATCATCGCAATAAACGTGCTAAAAAACGCCAAACCTCTCCGCTTGAAAATATTAAAGGCGTGGGTAAGTTGCGACGCACAGCGCTACTGAATTATTTTGGTGGGCTTCAAGAAATTCAAAAAGCCAATCGGGATGAAATCGTAAAAGTAGATGGCATATCCCTAGCATTAGCAGATAAAATAGTAGAAAAATTAAGGCGGTGATTTATTTTTAAATTCTTTTTATTTATTTTTGTAATTGCATACGTAGTATGGTTTTTAAACAATCGTATTTTAGGTAAGCATCTTGCTTTGGCAAAAGTTATCGCCTTTACTTTGGTGGCTTCTAGTTTGTTGGGTTTGGTTTTGTGGGTCTTGTCTTCTATAGTGGAGCAAGCTTAGTTTTTTCGAGATAAAATCAGTGTGTTTAAGTGCTGCGTGTTTTTAATTACTCGCGCCGATACATTGACTAAAATTGACAGATTGGACGCCTCCCAGACAGGTAAATCACGCATATGGTCGCCCATATAATCAAATTGTTTTTTACCAAAACGCTCAATAAGCTTTTGCGCTTTGTTGTGTGAAGACAGGTTGAAGTTGGCATTGCTGGCCATCACATCATCAAACAAAGAGTTGTCGGTTAATTTGCCTTTAACTGTTTTGGTGCTAGAAGAAAAAAGATCTAAGTTTTGTTTGTTGTTAACGATGGTTTCGTTGTTTTTATGTGTTTGAAAATGCTTTACCACTTCAAATGCATAATCTTTATGTGAGGCAGTTGCTAATATGATCGGTGAACCTTGTTTTTTTCGCTCAATAATATAATCAATCGTATCTTGAATATAGGGCAGTGTTTGCGCATCAATACTAAAGCGTTTAACCAGTTGCTCCTTTAAATAACCTTTGCCTTTAGCAAACCAAAAAGGGTACAACAATATTAACCATGGGCTTTTTTTAAGTACCGCTATAGAAGATTCGTACAATAAATCGGTGTCAATCAGTGTATGGTCTAAATCGACAATTAAAGGAATGCTGTTACTCACTCTAACTCGCTCCATTTTTCATAATAACGCTCAAGGTCAGCTTCTAACCTTGCTAGTCTAATAAGCGCATCTTGAGACTCGGGCTGATGGAAAAATTCAGGATCGGATAACTGTAATTGGATTTCACCAATTTCAATTTCTGTTTTTTCAATTTTATTGGGTAGTTTTTTAAGTTCTTGCTGTTGTTTGTAGTTTAATTTTTTACTATCAGCTTTGCTTTTTGGTTTTGTTTTAGGTGTTATTTTGGGTTTTTGCTCATCTAATTTATCTTGTTTTTGGATGAGATAATCATCGTAACCACCTGCATATTGGTTAATAACACCATCGCCATCCATCACCACTGTGGACCCGACCACATTGTTTAAGAAGGTCCTATCATGTGAGATTAAAATCAAAGTACCGGTATAGTCAACTAGCATTTCTTCTAGTAATTCTAAAGTTTCTACATCCAGATCATTCGTAGGCTCATCGAGCACAAGCAGGTTAGCAGGTTGTGAAAGAATTTTAGCCAACATTAGGCGGTTTTTTTCACCACCAGAAAACATCCTAATCGGTGCCATGGCTTGCTTTCCAGTAAATAAAAATTGACGTAAATAGCCAATAATGTGTTTACTCTTGCCGCCAATATCAATACGCTCACGTCCGCCAGAAACAAAATCCATGGCCTTCATGTTTAGGTCAAGATTCTCACGCATTTGGTCAAAATAAGCCAGCTCGATAGTTTTAGAGCGACGAATAGAGCCACTGTCGGGCTGTAACTCGTCTAATAGTAGTTTGATAAAAGTAGATTTTCCTGTGCCATTACCGCCGATAACACCAATTTTTTCACCTTTTAATACCAGCATCGAAAAATCTTTAACCAAGGTCAGGTCGGCTATTTTATAGTTAATTTTTTTGACTTCAAATACCAGTTTAGAAACACGCTTTTCATCACCTTCTACTGAATGAATTTTGACGCCACCTTGTTTTTTTCGGCGGTTAATAAAAGAAGATCTCATCGCCTCTAAAGAGCGTACTCGTCCTTCGTTGCGAGTACGCCTAGCCTTAATACCTTGACGAATCCATACTTCTTCTTGGGCGAGTTTTTTGTCAAAGCGTGCATTGGCCATATCTTCAGCGTGTAATTGCTCATCTTTACGTTTGACGTAATCTTTATAGCCACAGTCAAACACCGATAAATGTCCACGATCTAAATCAAAGACTTTGTTAACAATGCCTGCAACAAACGAGCGGTCATGGCTGATCAGCACTAAAGTGCCGTGAAATTCTTTTAGCATTCTTTCAAGATCAAGAATAGCGGTGATGTCCATGTGGTTGGTAGGCTCATCAAGTAGTAGTACGTCAGGCTCTTGAATGAGCGCTCTTGCTAGCATAACACGTCGTCGCCAACCGCCAGAAAGCGTTGATAAAATCGCCTTAGGATTAAGTGTGAAGCGATTTAAGATGGCTTCAATTTTATGTAGATATTGCCAAGCATCAAGCTCATCAATTTGCGCTTGTAAATCACTCGCTGATTCTAGCTCCCCATCGTTGATCAATTGTTGGTAATTACTTAATATTAACCCAGTACTTCCTAACCCTTCAGCGACAATATCAAACAGGTTTCTTTCATTATCTTCAGGCGGTGTCTGCTCGAGATAACTGATTTTTGTACCATTTTTAATTTTTAACTTGCCATCATCGGCAACAATCGCGCCAGCCAAGACACGCATAAAGGTTGATTTACCTTCGCCATTACGGCCAATCAGTGCGATTTTGTCACCCTTATGAATAGTCGAACTAACACCATCAAGGATAGGCTTGTCTGAAAAGCTAAGAGAAATATTATCTAGAGTGATAAGTGGCATGGGTTAAAATTAAATTTTTAATATAAATTACTTTTGTATGCGACATTTTATTCGTTTTATTTTGTTATTTTGCTTAATTCAATTAACTCATGCAGAAAGCATTGAGGCTAAAGCGTTTTCAAATGACGCTCAAGAAACACGTTACCGTGCTTTAATTGACGAGATTCGCTGCCCGGTTTGTCAAGGGCAGAGCATTGGTGGATCAAACGCAGGGTTGGCTAAAGACTTGCGCGAACAAGTTCGAAAAATGATTATTAAAGATAACAGTAATGATGAAATTAGACAATTCATGGTCGATCGTTATGGTGATTTTGTGGTGTTTAAGCCACCCGTTAATAAAAACACCTATCTGTTATGGTTTGCACCTTTTGTATTTTTAGCGCTAGGCTTATTCTTCTTTATTAGATCTTTATCGAACAAAAAGAAGGTGGCGCAAGCTCAAACAGTCGACACATCAAAAGCTAAGGAATTGCTAAAGTGAGCTATCAGCAAACGCTGTTGGTTACAACTCGTAATCGAGGTGCAACTGAAATTACCCAATTGGTAGATACGATTGTCGCTGAGTCTACACAAGACCATACTTTGTGTCATATATTTGTTGCTCACACTTCAGCATCTTTGATGATTACCGGTAATGAAGACGCAGATGTTTTACTAGATATTGAAGATTATTTTCAAGCTCAAGTTGCAGATGCTAACCCAAATTACCGGCATAATAATGAAGGTGATTTTGACATGTCTGGGCATATTCGCTCAATACTAACAGGTGAGTCAAAAACCATCCCAATTATTGACTGTAAGTTAGCATTAGGAAAATTCCAAGGCTTGTTTTTATATGAGCACCGTACTGGTGAAAACACTAGAAAATTGATTGTAACCTTATCATGAGTACTGAATTAGAGCTTAGTAACTTAATGGTTGATGCTTATACACATCAGAAAAACGGAGATCTGTCTTTAGCAATTCAGGCGTGGAATGCACTACTTAACCATACTGCTGCTGATAAAAACTTAAAAGCCAATGCGCATTTAAGTTTAGGTAATTTACATCAATTGCAAGGTAATGACGAGTTGGCAATCGAGAGCATGTCTAGTGCTATTAAGGCTAACCCAAATAGCACTGAAGCTTATTTTTGTTTGGCTTATATGGAACAAGAGAAAGACAATTTTCCCTCGGCAATCGAGTATTTTGAAAAAGCTTTAGCACTCAACAACAAAGATGCTGGTGCATTTAACAACCTAGGTAATTGCTATGATCAGCTAGAAAAAAGCACTGAGGCAATTAACGCTTACTCTCAAGCCATTATTTTAGACAAAAACTATATTGCAGCAATTTATAACCGTGGTAACGCTTATATGAAAATTGCAAAAGATGATCTCGCCTTAGAGGATCTGAATAAAGCCATTGAATTGGATGCAAATTTTTACCAAGCCTATTATAATCGTGGCACTTTATTCAAGCGTATGGGAAAATCCAGCCAAGCTGAAGACGATCTAACCAAAGCAAAAGCATTAGCACAACAAGAACTAGAGGAAAAAACAAAGCAGTGAGCGACCAAGACAACAACAAATTAATTACTGAACGAAGATTAAAATTAGCCGCTTTAAGAGAGGCAGGCAATCCTTTTATTAACGATTTTAAGCCAGCCAATTTTGCGCAGGATATTATCAATGATTACGATGGATTTTCTAAAGAAGAGTTAGAAGAGAAAAACATTGAAGTGTCAGTAGCAGGGCGCATGATGCTTAAGCGTGTGATGGGTAAAGCAAGCTTCGCCACGTTGCAAGATTCGTCAGCACAAATTCAGCTGTTTGTCACACGTGACGAACTGCCCGAAGGCTTTTACAACGAGCAGTTTAAAAAATGGGATATTGGCGATATTATTGGTGCAACTGGCACTTTGTTTAAAACCAAAGTCGGTGAGTTATCAATTCGTATTAGTGGGATCAAGCTACTAACTAAGTCACTACGACCATTACCAGAAAAATTCCACGGATTGTCTGATCAAGAGATTCGCTATCGTCAGCGTTATGTTGATTTAATCACTAACAAAGATGCACGCAATACCTTTAAAAGGCGTAGTGCTATTGTGGCTTATATTCGTAATTTCTTTAATGATATTGATTTTATTGAAGTAGAAACACCAATGCTGCAAACCATCCCTGGTGGTGCAACAGCCAAGCCGTTTGAGACGCATCACAATGCGCTTGATATTGGTATGTATCTGCGTATTGCGCCTGAGCTTTACCTTAAGCGTTTAGTGGTTGGTGGTATGGATAGGGTGTTTGAAATTAATCGTAATTTTAGAAATGAAGGTCTGTCAACACGCCACAATCCAGAATTCACCATGATTGAATTCTACCAAGCTTATGCGACTTACCATGACTTGATGGATCTGACTGAGCAGCTTTTCCGAGGTATTGCGCTTGATGTTTGTGGCAATGCTACTATCCATTACCAAGGGGATGATTTTGACTTTTCTAAATCGTTTGACCGCATCAGTGTGTTTGATTCAATCTTGCAGTACAACCCAACACTAACAGCAGACGATTTAAGCGAGACTAATGCAACAGCAACTGCTGAAAAATTAGGCATTCAGGTGAAAGATAATTGGGGTTTAGGTAAAATCCAGATTGAAATTTTTGAAGCGACGGTTGAAGAGAGGTTAATTCAACCAACTTTTATTACCGAGTATCCGACCGAAGTATCGCCACTCGCACGTCGTAATGATGATAACCCGTTTATTACCGATCGTTTCGAATTGTTTATTGGTGGTCGTGAGATTGCCAATGGTTTTTCTGAGCTGAATGATGCAGAGGATCAAGCCGCAAGATTTAAAGCTCAAGTGGCTGAGAAAGATGCCGGCGATGACGAGGCTATGCATTATGATGCAGATTACATTCGCGCCCTAGAATATGGCATGCCACCAACGGCAGGCGAAGGTATTGGTATTGATCGTTTAGTCATGTTGTTTACTGATTCCCCATCGATTCGCGATGTGTTGTTGTTCCCGCATATGAGACCAGAATCCAAGTGAATCCGGTTTTAACAATTGATGGCCCTAGTGGTGTTGGTAAAGGCACAGTGGCCCGTATTATTGCACAACAACAAGGTTGGCATTTATTAGATTCTGGTGCAATTTACCGTGCTTTTGCATTAGCCGTTGATGCCAGAGGTGTTGATGTTGCAGATGAATCTGCCTTAGAAGAAATAGCAAAAAACCTTGATTTAGAATTTAAAACCAAAGCTGATAGCGAGCTAGTTAGTGTGTATTTAGATGGTAAAGATGTGTCCAAAATTTTACGTACTGAACGCACTGGTGAGATGGCCTCTAAAATTGCCTCAATTGGCGTGGTTCGCGCTGCACTTTTAAAACGCCAACAAGCCTTTGCAAAAGCCCCTGGTTTGGTGGCTGATGGCCGTGATATGGGTACGGTTGTTTTTTCTGATGCACCCTTTAAAGTGTTTCTAACTGCAAGCGCACAGGAGCGCGCTAATAGACGCTTAAAACAATTGCAAAATCAAGGGTCTGAGGGTATAATTTCGCAAATCTTAGCAGATGTTGTGGCTAGAGACGAACGAGACTCTTCTCGTAAACACTCACCACTCAAACCTGCCAAAGACGCCTTAATCATTGATACCACTGAGTTATCGATTGATAAGGTAATCACTCAAGTGAGTGAATTGATTAAAGCTTAAGCGGTTAAGCTTTATAAATAAACTAACCCGATAATCACCCAACTTATACCGTTGTTGGAATATTTACCGGTCAATATCAAAGAAGAAAATATGTCAGAATCATTTGCAGAGCTGTTTGAAAACAGCGTAGAACAACAAAACGTAAAAGTAGGCGCCTTATTAATGGGTACCGTCGTTAGCATTAATCGTGAAAAAGCGATTGTAAACGTTGGACTAAAATCAGAGGGTTTCATCTCTCTAGACGAATTTAAAAATCCACAAGGTGAATTAGAGGTTGCAGAAGGCGATGTAGTAGAAGTCGCTCTAAAATCAATCGACGATGGCCTAGGAAATACATTATTGTCACACGCTGATGCTAAGCGCATCAAGTTGTGGCAGTCACTTGAAACTGCAATGAATTCTAAAGAAGTAGTAACAGGTATTGTTACTGGCGCTGTTAAAGGTGGTCTTACAGTTGATATTGGCGTGGTTAAAGCATTCTTACCAGGTTCATTGGTTGATGTTCGTCCAGTTAAAGACTTCTCATACCTAACTGGTCAAGAGATCGAGGCGATCGTTATCAAGATGGACGAAGTTAGAAACAACATCGTTATTTCTAGAAAAGCGGTTATGCAAGAAGCTAACTCAGCAGATCGTGAAGCGTTACTTGAAACACTTGAAGAAGGTAAAGAAATCGAAGGTATTGTTAAGAACCTTGCAGACTACGGTGCATTCGTTGATCTTGGTGGTGTTGATGGTTTACTACACATTACAGATATCTCTTGGACGCGTGTTAATCACCCATCTGAGAAGTTGACAATTGGTGATAAGATTAAAGTTAAAGTTCTTAACTACGATAAAGATAAGATGCGTGTATCACTAGGTCTTAAGCAGTTAACTGCTAGCCCTTGGGATAATATCTCTGACCGTTTACCTATTGGCAAGAAGGTTTCAGGTACGGTTTCTAACTTAACTGACTACGGAGCGTTTGTGCGCATCGAAGACGGTGTTGAAGGCTTGGTTCACGTATCAGAAATGGACTGGACAAACGCAAATGCTCGCCCATCTAAGATTGTTAAATTAGGTCAAGAGGTTGACGTAGTTGTATTAGACGTTCAAGAGTCTAAGCACCGTATTTCATTGTCAATGAAACAAGCACAAGAAAACCCTTGGGATGCATTCGATGCAACTTGCAACAAAGGCGATAAGATTGGTGTAACGGTTAAATCAATCACTGACTTTGGTTTATTCGTAGGTCTTCCAGGTGGTATCGATGGTCTTATCCATTTAGCAGATATCTCATGGGAGAAGCAATCTTCAGAAGAGTTGGTGTCTAACTACTCTAAAGGCCAAGAGCTTGAAGTAGTTATTCTAAATATCGATGCTGAAAAAGAGCGTATCTCTCTAGGTATTAAGCAATTAGAAGAAGATGACTTTATGTCATATGCCACATCTAACAAGAAAGGTGCAATTGTTAAGGGTGTTATTGCCGAAGTAGATCCACGAGGTGCAGTTATTACATTGGCTGACGATATTACCGGTTATCTAAAAGCAGGTGAAATTTCACAAGAGCGTGTTGAAGATGCAACAACAGTATTAAAAACTGGCACTGAAGTTGAAGTTGTTATCGTTAATGTTGATAGAAGATCTCGTAATATTTCGGTTAGTATGAAAGCTAAAGATTCTGTAGAAGAACAAGCAGCAATGGCAGATTACAATAAACAATCTTCTGACGAGGCAACAGGCTCTACGTTAGGTGATTTATTGAAAAAAGCAAAGAAATAAATAAAGCTTTTTAAATCAGTTGTATAGTAAATATATGACTGATAATCAATTATGAAAAAAACTGACTTAGTTCTAAACTTATCTAATAACTCTAATCTATCAAAAACTGATGCCAAAGCAGCAGTCGAGATAATTTTAGAGTCATTAACCCAGGGTATTGTTTCTGGCGCTGGCGTTGAAGTCAGAGGTTTTGGTGGTTTTTATAAAAAACATCGAAAAGCACGTTTAGGCATTAATCCTAAAACAAGTGAAAGAACCCAAGTCGGTGAAAAATTTGTACCTTTTTTTAAATCGGGAAAATCGCTAAGAGAAGCGGTCGACAAGTAGTAAAAAGGTAGAATAAAGATTGATTTTCAAAGTGACGTTAATGTATAATTTCACTTTTTTATGGGGCGTTAGCTCAGTTGGTAGAGCATCGGACTTTTAATCCGCTGGTCGAGCGTTCAAATCGCTCACGCCCCACCATATTTTAAAAAGGGTTTCCGCAAGGAAGCCCTTTTTTAACATTTATAAGGTTATAAACGGAGACAACAAAATGACAGTAAAAAAAGACGCAGTAGTTGAAATGCACTACACACTTAAAAATGATTCAGGCGATGTGATTGATTCATCAAAAGGCCAAGAGCCTATGCCATTCATTCAAGGCCATGGCAACATTATCCCTGGTTTAGAAAGCGCCTTAGAAGGTATGAAAATTGGCGAGTCTTGTGATGTGTCAGTTAAGCCAGAAGATGGCTACGGTGTTCATCATCCTGAGGCTATTCAAGAAATTCCTAAAGATGCATTACAGGGTATTGATAACTTGGAAATTGGCATGCAATTACAATCTCAAGATGAGCAGGGCAATCCATTTGTTGTGCATGTTAAATCAATCAATGAAGAGACAGTAACGATTGATGCCAATCATCCGTTAGCAGGTGAAACACTACATTTTAATGTCAGTATTGAAAATGTAAGGGAAGCAACAAAAGACGAATTAGATCATGGCCATGTTCATTCTGGCTCTTGTTCACACTAAATTTTGCTTTAGAGGCGCATAATGGCTAATTACTGTCCATTATGTAACTCTACCCATATAAGCGCTTATTTCTCAAATAAAGACGCTGAATATCTTTCTTGTTCTCGGTGTGATTTAGTATTTGCACCTAAAGCTCAGCACTTAAGTAATGAGGATGAAAAATCTCGCTACGATTCTCATCAAAACAACCCTGAAGACATGGGTTATCGTGCGTTTTTATCGCAAGTGTTTAATCCAGTTTTAGATTGCATTCAACCAAATTCCAAAGGCCTAGATTTTGGCTCTGGTCCAGGGCCAACCTTGTCAGTAATGTTTGAAGAACAAGGTTATACCGTTGATTTGTTTGATAAATTCTATGCGAATAATCAGGCTATTTTTAACAATCAGTATGATTTTATTACAGCTACCGAGGTGGTAGAGCACCTAGCCAAACCTGGTGATGAGTTAAACAGATTATATTCAATGCTAAATGCAAATGGCGTATTGGCAGTAATGACTAAAATGATAAATGACCAAACGGATTTTGAATCATGGTATTACAAAGATGATCCGACTCATATTTGTTTTTTTAGTCAAGACACAATGAAATATCTTGCCAATAAATGGAAGGTCAATATTCAATTTATTGGCGACGACGTTGTACTATTCTTTAAATAAAACTTAAGAATAGTTTTTAAGCAGCATCTAGACGTTCTACATGAAAACGACCGTAAAATCTAATCGCTTCAGCGTGGTGTGACCTTAAGATCTCAGCGGCTTTTTTTCGTGCAGTTTTACTAAGTGCTGGAACACTAACAATCGTATGACCTTCTTTTAAGCCTTGCTTAATAAGCTTTAGATATTTATATTCTTCGCCTTGAGCAGCTACTTGCCATTGACGAATTAATCGAGTCATTAGTCCATGACTGCGACCATCTGGATCTAAGAATTTCAATCCTTCTTTTCCAACAGACTCGTCTATTTGAGAATGATCAAAACCTGCATCCATCAGTTCGCAACAAACCTCGTCCGCTTCCATTTTTGAATCAACAATGGCAACAATACGATTAGTTGGATAGGTCTCAAAGTTTTTTTTGTTGTGCACTAACATCTTATTTCTCCTATATGGTTTAACATTCTTCAATGTTAATTACATTGATTTACCTTTAATATACGCCTTATTTAACGAATACAAAAACACTATAAACATCACTATAATTAATTGATTAGGCGTATAGTTATAAAAGTTATGCCTTATATTTATTATAATCAATGAGAAAATTTTGGATTTTTATTGCCCTTAGTGGTGCGCTAGCAGTTGCCATAGGCGCTATGTCAGCACACATATTAAAAGACGTATTGGAAGCTAAAGACATTGCACGGCTTCAAACAGCGGCAACTTATCAAATGTATCACACATTAATAATCGCAGTGCTTGCTGTGTATTACCAGTACAAACCATCACAAGCCGTCAAGCAGAGTAGTTGGATATTTGCTGTTGGCATTATGCTGTTCTCAGGTAGCTTGTACCTATATACCTTGAGTAAGATTCATGCTATAGTTTTTATCACCCCGATTGGTGGCCTAATGTTTATTCTAGGTTGGTTAAGCTTATTAAGATTGCTAAAAAACAGTTAATTGAGACGAAAAAAAAGCCTGCAATTGCAGGCTTTTTTGTAATGATTAAAATCTAGAAAGAGCCTTCTTTGGCGCCTTCAATAATCGCATTCATTTTTTCTGCCACATCCATCGCAGGACCTAGCGCATCTTCTGGTAATTGCATAGCATGCATTACATCAGGGTTCATGCTGATCATTCTGATCTTGCCATCTTTGCCTTCAACTACGGCAATACGACAAGGAAGGATCACTGCGTAGCGATCATCAATATCAGCAATTTTACCGGCAGTCGCAGCGTCACAAATATTGTGAATACTTAGGTGTCTGTATGGTTTACCAGTTACGTTTTTGATTTGTTCGCTTAGTGGAAACATCGCCACGTGCAAGATAGACTCATTAGTTGCCATTGATTTGATTGATTCATCTACTTCTGGGCCAGTAATATCTTCATCAACCTCAGTGACTTGTACCATTTGCATAAACAATTCGGCTGTCATTTTTGGTGATGCACTAGAGTCTGAAGTTGCGATTGTGTCGCTAACTGTTTCTTGTACAGTGTCAGCAGCTTGTTGCGCTACCTTCATTGGATTAAAGCTTTGATTTTGCCAATTATGACCACCATTGAAAGGAACCATATTGTTGCCGTTCATTGGGCCAAAACGGTTTGAACCTGTATTAAAACCAAAAGGCTGAGTACCACTATTAAAGCCAAAAGGTTGTATATTGTTACCACCGCCAAATGGGCCAAAATTAGTACCGCCACCAAATGGACCGAATGAGTTGCTATTGCCAAATGGGCTGAAGTTATTGCTGTTACTATTCCACGGACTCCAATTATTAGTATTTGCAGTTGCACTACCCATTGTTAAGATACTGGTAATGGCTAAAACAGTTGATAATTTATTTTTCATTCCTCGCTCCTTATTAGATAAATAAAGGCGTAAGTCTAGCATAGTTGGTTTATTTATGTAATAATTATCAACATATTTTTAATAAAACAAAGAGGTTTTAATGAAACATTTCTTATTTTCTGTATTGTGTATTTTTACATTGACGAATGCAGTCGCCGAAGGTGAGATTGTGAGTAGTGAGCAAATGCTAGAATCGGTTAAAAAAAGGATTGTTAATATTAACACTAATGAACTAATTGATATGCTTGACAAAGACCCAAGCGTTGTGTTGATTGATGTACGCACACCGTCAGAACTCAAATTTACCGGCACTATTGATCGCGGCCAAAATGTTAATATTGTTCGTGGCTGGTTGGAATTTCAAATTGCCAATCATGTAAATTCAAAAGATACGCCAATTGTTGTTTATTGTGGAAGGAATCTACGCTCACCACTTGCGGCTAAAACATTAGAGAATATGGGCTATACCAATGTGAAAAACTATTCTGATGGTTTTTATACTTGGAAAGATGAGTTAAATCCTATTAAAGTTAGTGATTACGAACCTGATAACATCTTATACAAATTACCTGAAGAAGTAGCAGAAGGTGTTTATTCTGCCATTGGTGCCACACAGCCATATACATACGAAAATTCAAACCATAATAACAATTTGTCATTTATTGTGACCACCAGTGGTGTTTTGGTGTTTAATGCGGGCGGTAGTTATTTGGTAGCTAAAGCCTTACATGAAGAGATTAAAAAAGTAACCAATCAACGTGTTAAGTATGTGGTTTTAGAAAATGCTCAAGGCCATGCTATACTTGGCTCTAACTATTGGAAAGAGCAAGGCGCTATTATTGTTGCTCACACCGAAGCTGATAAAGAAATCAAGCATAAGGGTGAAGATATTTATATGCGTTCTTTACGTGTACAAAAAGATAAGTTAATTGGCACTAAGATTGTACGTCCAGATCTTACTTTTGAAGAAAAGCTAAACCTGCCAATGGGTAATACTCAAATTGAATTAATGCATATTGGCGCATCACACTCACCAGACGATATTCAACTTTGGCTACCAGAGCAAAAATTGTTAATTAGTGGCGATACAACGTTTAATCAACGTATGCTACCAATTTTCCCGCATACCAATGCAGCAGCTTGGATTGAAACTTGGGATAAGATTGAAGCGCTAGAACCTGATATTATTATTCCTGGTCATGGTGAGCCGACCGATCTTGCAACGGTTACTAAATTCACTAAAGATTATTTAGTATTTTTACGCGCAGAAGTCGAAAAAGTGCTTGATGATGATGGTGGATTATATGAAGCCTATAATATTGATCAGTCAGCTTATCGCGATTGGGGAACTTACAACGAATTACATAAGCAAAATGCTGAGCGTGTATTTAAGCAAATGGAGTTTGAGTAACGCCAATTTTTTTTAATCACCTTGAGGGAGAGTGAAATGGTTAAATTTAGAGTTTTATTAACATTAATCTTATTAAGTGTTCTACATACAGGCGCCCATGGATTTGAGCCTGGAAAGATTGTTGGTGGGCAGCAATCTACATTGCCTGCCTGGTTTAAAGATAGCTTTTTAGATATTGCCGAAGATGTTGAAGAGGCTAAAGATGAAGACAAGCATCTAATGCTCTATATGCATCTTTCTGGCTGTCCTTATTGTTATAAGATGGTTGAAGAGGGCTTTAAAAATACTGAAAATACTCAAATTATTAAAGATAATTTTGAGGTGGTGGCGATTAATATTCGTGGAAACAAGGAAGTCTCTTTAAGTGAAGATCTAACTATGACAGAAGAAGAGGTTAGAAATCATTACAAGGTAAATTTCACTCCAACAATAGTTTTTCTTGATCAAGACAACAAGTTGGTATACAAAGTAAACGGCTATCGTTCTCCAGAGTACTTTAAGCATGTGCTTAATTTTGTTAAGGATAAATCTTATCAAAAGACTACATTGGCACAATTTATTAAAAACCAGAGTCGCCAGAAAAGATATGAGTTTAGGTCGCATAATAGCTTTCAAAACATAACAGACCTTAGTCTTAAAAGGGAAAAACCGCTCTTAGTTCTATTTGAAGATCAATATTGTGTTTTATGCGATCAACTGCATGATGGCCATTTCAAAAATCCAGATATTTTAAAAGAAATGGCTTTGTTTGATATAGTTCGACTAGATGCAGAATCTAACCAAGCAATAATTGATGTTGATGGTAATAAAACAACACCTAGAGAATATGCAAAAAAACTCGGTTTAAATTATCGACCGGGCATTGTCATGTTTGATTATGGTAAGGAATTGATGCGCATTGATGCACTGCTATATAGTTATCATTTTGCTGGACATCTGCGTTATATTGGTGAACGACATTACCAGCAGTATCCAGAAAGTGTGTTTGATTATTTACGCGTTTATAGGCAAAAAATCCTTGATTCAGGCCAAGATATCGATATTTCAAAATAATCAGAATTAACCATTTTTCTGTCGATTTAAAATTCGATTGTTAGCAGGTATTACATAATCGTTTACCAACTTCATGTCTAGTAAGTTGGGGCTTAATTTATAGTAATCCTATAACTACAGCCATCTTTACAAGCTCTGATGAGTTGTCCACTTCCATTTTTAAAATTATTTTTGCTCGCCTAGCTTCGATTGTTGATTGTGTCACATATAGCTTTTGAGAAATAACCTTATTAGTGTCGCCTTTAGCTATTAATTCAAAAACTTGTTTTTCTTTTTCTGTAAGTGTGTTGTATTTCTTTTGGATATCGAGAGTTTTTTGCTTTTCTTCTTTGGTGTTTATACTTAACTCAACAGCTTGATTAACCTTGTCTAATAAATTTTGGGTATTAAATGGTTTTTCTACGAAATCTAATGCGCCATTTTTCATAGCTTGGACAGCCATACTGATATCACCATGACCAGTGATTAGAATAACTGGAAGGTATGATAAAGGAAAATCATTCTTTAATTTTTTAAGTACATCTAGTCCGCTCATAATCGGCATTCTAATATCAGAAATAATACAACCAAGAGTGTCCGCTTTAAATTGTTCAAAAAACTCTAAAGCTGATGAAAATTTCTCAACTTTAAATCCAACAGATTTCATTAATAATGCAATTGCATTTCTGACATGCTCTTCATCATCAATAATGTAAATTATAATTTCTTTATTCATGATTCTATAGGTATTGTAAACATGAACTGCGATCCAGATGATGAGGTTTTATTTAAGTAAAGGTTGCCACCATGCCTTTCGACAATACTGCGACTGATGGATAGGCCGACACCCATCCCATCTTTCTTTTTGGTTGAGAACACATCAAATAGTTGGATCTCGTTATCAATTCCAGTACCCGTATCAATAATACTTAGAGATACGTTAGCATCATCAAAGAACGATTCAATGCGTAATACACGTTTATTTTTTTTAACGTCAAGCATTGATTCAATAGCATTTTTACATAAATTAATTATGACTTGATCTATTTGAACTGGCTGAATTTTAACGTCTGGAAGGTTGGTCGATAGATCTAGCTCTAATTGTACCTTGTGTTTTTTTAACATACTGTCTAGTAATATAATTGAATTTTGAATGCTGTGATTAAGATTGGCATTCATATATTCACCTTGATCTTTTTTACTAATTTCTCTTAGGTGTCGAATAATATTAGCCGCATGCTCAGCTTGTGCAGAAATGATACTTATGACATCCAGATATTGGTTGCTATTTTTATTGTTGTCAGACTTAATCATGTTGGAAACTGCAGAAGAGTTAGTAGTGATAGTGGTTAAAGGTTGATTAAGTTCATGTGCAATTTCTGTAATCATTTCACCCATTACATTGAGTCGAGAAGAGCGTTCTACTTTCTGCATGTAATCATCATTTTTTCTTTGTTCGGTGATATTTCTAAATACAACTACACTACCTAAAATTTTTCCAAATTTATCTTTAATAGGGTTAGTGCTATATTCAACATATACACCACCTCCATCTTTTTTCCAAAACATATCTTCATCGATATATTTTTGAATCCCATCTTGAAATGTGGCATAAACTGGGCATTCTTTACTTTTGTGTGGTGTTCCATCTATATGCGTATGATGCATAATTTCGTGCGCATGATTTCCAATTAAATCTGACTCTGACCAGCCTAGAATATTTGTTAATGATTGATTTATAAATGTGCAATCACCATTTAGATCAACTCCGTAAATCCCTTCTGAGACAGAGTTAAGAATCATGTCATTTTGTTGTGCAATAAAAAAGTTAACTTTTGTTAGTTTTTTGTTAAGTCTAATGATCCAAAAAGATGATATGAAAACTATTAAAATTGAAAAAAGTGCAATGATAGATGTTACTGGGTTATCTTTAATTAGGTGTGCAACGTGATTTTCGTGATCTTTATAATTACCAACATCCAGTCTTTTCATTAAATCATGCACAGGATGATAGTCTAGTGGAGTAATCCATTCCCAATAATTACCTGATAGTGCCTCTTTAGAGCCGGACTTCATATTGAGCATGGTTGAGGTTATTTTTTTAGAAATAGACTTTGAAACGTGTTTAGCCTTAACCATGGGCCATTCTGGATATAAGTCGGTACTAAGTAAGTGCGGAAAATCTAATATGTATTGTTGATTGATTATATTGAAGTCTGAGAGTTGTATTTTTCCCTCACTTACCATTCTTTCAAGAGTTCCAGTTCTAACAATACCTACATCGATTGAGTTATTTAAAACTGAATTCACAATATTATCTTGTACACCTAAAAATCTAACAGTTTTAATGTTGACAAGGTTTTTATTATGTTTGCTAATTGTGTTGTAGCCAATTAACCAGCCACCTAATCCTTTAGGTGTTGCGCCAGCAATCGTTTTATTTTTAATGTGATTTATTGATGTAATATTACTGTCATGACGAGAAAAAATAACTGAACCAAATGTAGATGACTTGGATGTTCCAACCATACTCAAAATTGCAGTTGCATTGTTCTCAAGATGTAATTCAGCAAAAGTTACAGGCTGAACAATGCCAAAGTCTATTTTTTGATCAGCAACCATTTTTTTAAGCCGCTCTACTTTACTTGGCTCAATAGCTAGTAATTTAAATTGATGTTCGGGTATGCGCTGTTGGAGGTAGTCGATGGTTGGTTGCCATGCTTTATATGTATATGCTTCACCATAGGGAGCAAGTACTGCAATTGAAATGCTTTTGGCAATAGCGGTTGAAGATAATAGAAATACGAAAGAGCTAGTTAAAATATAAGTAAATAAGTGCTTTAACATTGGATTGCTTTATGCCGATATAAGAGGTTTAATAACATTCTATTATAAAAGAGATAGTAGGGACAGTCTTTTGTGATTTCTTCCACGAAGGGAGGTAGAACATTAGTAGTTCACAAACAGACTGTATAACCAAATCGAAATTGAAGTAGGGACAAAACAATCAAGATTTAGAAGACGCAAATTGTACATATATCACAAGTAATTATCTACTAGTAGATATACTAATAATATTTGACTTATACCAAATGAAAGAGCATTAATTTGATCACAAGCAATGCCCTGGGCGTGTTTAATTATTTACGCGTTTATAGGCAAAAAATCCTTGATTCAGGCTCAAGATATTGATATTTCAAAAATAAGCGTTAAGTATTTTTTCTCCAGACTAGAACTCGATTATTGGCCGGCATTTCAATATCGTCAGTTAGTATTAGGTTGGATAGCTTGGCAAGCTCATCTAGCCTTTCAAAATCACGGATTGCACTAAGTGGGTTGTTATCTTTCAGCCATAAGTCAAAATCTGCATTACTCTGGCTGGTATATTGGCCATTATAGTTAAAGGGTCCATAAAGAATAAACATACCGTCTTTTTCTAGTGTTTGCCCAACACCTTTGAAAAAATTAAGCACCATCTCCCAGCTCATGATATGAACAGTATTGGCAGAATAAATAGCCTGATACTTCTGTTCAGGCCAATTTAAATCTACATTGAGCTCTAGTGCTTTAGGTGTGTTGGCCAAATGAGCATCATCAATCCAAGCGTCAACACTTGGTAAATACATAGCCTGATCACTAGCTTGCCAAGTAAGGTGTTGAAGCTCTTTAGCAAAATACACGCAGTGCTGCCCGGTGCCACTGCCTACTTCTAATACCGATTTTGCATTTAATAACAAAGGTTTGATCACTTTCAAAATAGGATCTTTGTTTTGATCGCACGCAGCTGAATATTGTTTCATGGCTAGTTAGTTTTGTAAGGGTTGTGAGTATTTACTTGTTTAATATAATGAGCAACATGCTCAGATTCTTGAGTACAAAAGTGTTTAATTGGCTCTTTAAATGTTTCATCTCTGATCCAATGTGCCGATTGAGTGAGCGTAGGTAAAAACCCACGAGAAACTTTGTGTTCACCTTGAGCACCAGGCTCAAAAACCTGCAATTTGTGTTTAATCGCATATTCAATACCTTGGTAATAACACGCCTCAAAATGCAGATGATCTACTTGCTCAGAACAACCCCAATGGCGCCCATATAAATGAGTATCGCTTTTGAACATTAAAGAGCCAGCAACACACTCGCCGTTAAAATCTGCCAAAAATAATAATATTTGATCGGGTAAAGATTTGGCAATAGATTTGAAAAAACTAAGATTAAGTGTTGGTATTCCGCTTTTTTCAAGGAAAGTTTGGTTATAAAAATTTGAGAAATTTTG